>JAEZJH010000113.1 GCA_023436385.1 Pseudomonadota bacterium | reverse complement strand
GCCGCCCTCACCGCGGCGGTGGATGCCCAGCCGGACGCCCTGGCATTGGTGTTCGGGGCCCTCGAGGAGGCCTTCGCCCGGCAGGAGAGCGGACGGATCCGGTCGGAGTCGGCGATCACCGCCGGCCTGGGGCTGCTCCTCGGCGAGCGGCTCCGGGCCCGGCCCGACGATCCCTTCCTCCGCCTCGCCCTGGCCCGGCACCTCCGGCGCCGGGGCCTGGGCGCCGAGGCGGCGGCGCTGCTCCGGAAGGTCCTCGAGCACGACCCCGGCCTCCTCGAGGCCCGGCGGGAGCTGGGCGAGATCCTCCTGGCCGAGGGCACGGCGGAAGAGCTCCGGGGCGAGCTGGCGGCGCTCCTCTCCGGCCTGGCCACGCCGATGCGGCCGTTCCGCTGCCGGAAGTGCGGGCTCGAGCTGACCGCCTTCGGGTTCCGGTGCCCCCGCTGCCTCGCCTGGGACGCCGTCGAGCGGGGCACCACGGCCGCTCCCGGCCCGGCCCGCCCCCCGGCCGCGGAGGCCGCGGTGTAGGGCCCCGGCGGAACCCCCAGATTCCCGATCCCGGCGAAGTCGTTCGGAACTTTGACCCCCTCTGGACCGGAGGGTAGGGTGCGCGACATGCGTGAACAGGTGCGGCAGATCTTCGAGGCGACCGTCGGCAGGTGTGTCGACGAGGGGCGCCTTCCCTCGGCGGCCCGGGACGTCGCCTTCGCGGTCGACATCCCCAAGAACCCGGCCCACGGCGACTACGCCGTCAACGCGGCGATGATGCTGGCCCGGCCGGCGGGGATGCCGCCCCGGAAGATCGCGGAGCTCTTGAAGGAGCGGATCGTCGAGCCGGAGCTGTTCGCGGCGATCGAGATCGCCGGCCCCGGTTTCCTCAACGTGCGTCTCGATCCCGCGGCGCTGGTCGGCGCCCTGAAGGCGGTCGAGGAGCAGGGCGAGCGGTTTGGCCACGTCGACCTGGGGAAGGGGAAGCGGGTCCTCGCCGAGTACGTCTCCGCCAACCCCACCGGCCCGATGCACGTCGGCCACGGCCGCGGCGCGATCACCGGCGACGCCCTGGCGCGGCTGCTCAAGGCCGCCGGCTTCCGGGTCGACCGCGAGTACTACGTGAACGACGCCGGCGGGCAGGTCACCGCCCTGGCCCGGTCCACCTGGATCCGCGCCCGGGAGCTCTACGCCGCCGAGCACCCGGAGGCGGGACTCCCGCCGATCGCCCTGGGCGACGACGACTACAAGGGCGAGTACATCCTCGACGTCTCCCGGGCGCTCCTCGAGCGCTGGCCCGCCGAGGAGATCGAGGCGCTGGTCCGGGGCCCCTTCGAGCCGCTCCGGGATCGGATCGCCGCCCTCGCCGTCGACCTGGTGCTGAAGACGATGATCGAGCCCGATCTCGCCTTCGCCGGGATCGAGTTCGATCGCTGGTACTCCGAGCGCTCGCTCCACGAGGCGGGGCTGGTCGATCGGGCGATCGAGGATCTCCGGAGCCGGGGCCTGGTGGAGGAAAAGGTCCTCCCGCCGCCGCGGGGTCTCGAGCGGAGCCCCGAGGAGGAGGCGGAGGCGGGGAAGCCGCAGCTGGTCTTCCTCTCCACGCGGTTCGGTGACGACAACGACCGTCCCCTCCGGAAGTCCGACGGCGCCTACACCTACTTCGCCGCCGACGTGGCCTACCACTGGGACAAGCTCCAGCGCGGCTACGAGCGGCTGATCGACGTCTGGGGCGCCGACCACGGCGGTTACGTGCCGCGGGTGAAGGCGGCGATCCAGGCCCTGGGCCGGCCGCCCGAGGCCCTCGACGTGGTCCTGGTGCAGATGGTGAACCTGCTCAAGGGCGGGCAGCCGGTGCGGATGGGCAAGCGCTCCGGCAACTTCATCACCCTGCGCTGGCTCCTCGACGAGGTGGGCGCCGACGCGGTGCGGGTCTTCTTCCTGATGCGCCGCGGCGACGCCATGCTCGACTTCGACGTCGATCTGGCCAAGCAGCAGAGCAAGGACAACCCGGTCTTCTACGTGCAGTACGGCCACGCCCGTTGCGCGTCGATCCTGCGGAAGGCCGCGGAGGCCGGGGTCCCGGCGCCGGCCTTCGACGCGGAGGCGCTCCGCGCGCTGACGATGCCGGAGGAGCTGGATCTGGTGAAGCGGATCCTCGCCCTGCCCGACGTGGTCGCCGGCGCCGCCGCCGCCCTCGAGCCGCACCGAATCGTCTTCTGGATCCAGGAGACCACCGCCGCCTTCCAGCACTACTACGAGGTCGGCAAGCGCCAGGGCGAGAAGGTGATCTCCGAGGATCCGGCGAAGCGCGCCGCCCGGCTCTTCCTGATCGCCTGCATGAAGCGGGTGTTCGCCAACTCCCTCGCCCTCCTCGGCGTCTCCGCGCCGGAGCGGATGGAGCGGCCCGCGGAAGTCACCGCGCTCGACGAGGAGTGACGGAGCGATGAGGGACGCCGTTCGGATGCGCGAGAAGATCGAGCTCCAGCTCGACACCCGGCAGGTGGTGGGCCTGGTCCTGGGCGCCGCGGTGGTGCTGGGGATCGTGTTCTACCTGGGGGTCGGCGTGGGCCGGCACCTCGGCCCGGCCGTGCCGGCCGAAAAGCCCGACCCGCTCGCGAAGCTCGACGAGCAGGCCGAGGTCCAGGCGGCCCTCACCTTCCCGGACGAGCTGACCGGGACGGCGAAGCCCTCGCCGGCGGCTCCGCCGGTGGCGGCGCCGGCCGAGGTCGCGAAGCCAGCGCCGGTGCCCCCGGAGGCGGATGTC
>JAEZJH010000104.1 GCA_023436385.1 Pseudomonadota bacterium | reverse complement strand
GCCCCGGGCCGGCAGGTCGAGCCGCGGGAGCTCGAGCGGCAGCCGCGGCCCCGGGTACGCGAGGGCGTAGGCGATCGGCCCGCGCATGTCCGGCGTCCCCAACTGCGCGATCACGCTGCCGTCGACGAACTCGACCATCGAGTGGACCACCGACTCCGGGTGCACCACCACCGCCACCCGCTCCGGCGGCAAGTCGAAGAGCCAGCGGGCCTCGATCACCTCGAGGCCCTTGTTCATCAGGCTGGCGGAGTCGACGGTGATCTTCGCGCCCATCGACCAGTTGGGATGGCGGAGCGCCTCCTCCGGCGTGCAGGAGGCGATCTGTCCGGCGGTCCAGGTGCGGAACGGGCCGCCGCTCGCGGTGAGCACCAGCCGCCGCACGTCCTCCCGGTGCTGGCCGGCCAGGCACTGGAAGATCGCGGAGTGCTCGCTGTCGATGGGGAGGATCGGTGCGCCGGTGCGGGCGGCCTTGGCCATCAGGTACTCGCCGGCGAGGACCATCGACTCCTTGTTGGCGAGGCCCACGGTCTTGCCGGCGTCGACCGCCGCGGCGGTGGGGAGCATCCCCGCCGAGCCGGAGATGGCGGCGAGGACGTAGTCGACCTCCGGCAGGCTGGCGACGGCGCAGGCGCCGGCGGAGCCCACCAGGATCTCCGGGGCGGGCGTGCCGACCAGGCCGGTCAGCTCCCGGGCGGTCGCCTCGTCGGCCACCGCCACCACCTTCGGCCGGAAGGCCCGCACCTGCTCCGCGAGGCGGGGGGCGTTCCGGCCGGCGCAGAGCGCCACCACCTCGAAGCGCTCGGGAAACCGGCCGAGCACGTCGAGGGCGCTCGTGCCGATCGAGCCGGTGGAGCCGAGGACGGCGATGCGACGACGGGACATCCCACTCCCGAAAACGGCGGAGGCGCGGCCCCCTTCCGCCGAAGACGCGGCCTAGCGCCCTAGAGCCACCCCTCGAGGACGCGGGCGTAGACCAGGACCCAGGGCGCGTTGAAGAGGAGCGCGTCGACCCGGTCGTAGAGCCCCCCGTGGCCCGGCATGAACTTCCCCGAGTCCTTCACCGCGAACGCCCGCTTGAGCATCGACTCGGCGAGGTCGCCGAGCGGCCCCAGGAACCCGGCCACCACCCCGAGCACGATCGCGTCGAGAACGCCGAGCGCCGGAAGGAGCGGGGTAAAGCTGACGATCACCGCGAGCAGGGTGGCCGCCGCCATTCCGCCCCAGAAGCCCTCCCAGGTCTTCTTCGGCGAGACCCGCTCGTTCAGCTTGTGCTTGCCGAAGAACCGGCCCGCGAAATAGGCGCCGGTGTCGTTTCCCCAGGTCACCGCCAGGAGCACGAAGAGCCAGCCGAAGCCGTCCGGGGTCTCCCGCAGCAGCACGATCGACGCGAGCGAGAGGCCCACGTGAGAGGGCCCCAGGGCGGCGAAGCCCGCCTGCTGCGAGGCGAGCCGGAGATCGCCGTGCGGCGGGGCCAGGGTGTAGGTGCCCAGGATCGCGATCGGCGCGAAGGCGAGGATGGCCAGGGCGACGGGCCAGAGGTTCTCGGGGTCGAGCGCCAGGAAGGGCATCGCCGCCGCGGCGAGGATCCCGACGATCGGCGCCGGGTGCCGGAAGGAGATCCCGGCCACGTGGTAGAGCTCGCCCGCCACCACCGCCGCGGCGAAGGCCGCCAGCGCGGCGGTGGACACCTCGCCGGCCCAGAGCAGGACCAGCGCCACCGGAAGCAACACCAGCGCGGAGATCACCCGCAGCACCAGGTTGCGGTTCTTTTCGTTCACCGCGGGCCCTCCGCCCGGAGCTGCGCGGACGTCAGCCCGAACCGCCGTTCCCTGCCCCGGTACTCGAGGATCGCCCGGAGCAGGTCCGCCTCCCGGAAGTCCGGCCAGGCGCGCTCCGTGACCACGATCTCGGCGTAGGCGATCTGCCAGAGCAGGAAGTTCGAGACCCGGAGCTCGCCGCTCGTCCGGATGCAGAGGTCGAGGTCGGGCAGCCCGCGCGTGTAAAGGTGCGACTCCACGGTGGCCGCGTCCACGGCCTCGGGATCGAGGGTCCCCGCCCTCGCGGCCCGGGCGATGTCCCGCGCCGCCCGGACCAGCTCCTCCCGGCCGCCGTAGGAGAGGGCCAGGGAGAGGACCATGCCCCGGTTCTCCCGCGAGGCCTCGATCACCTCGTCGAGGACGGCGCGGACGAACTTCGGGAGCCGCTCGACCTCCCCGATCGCCTGGAGGCGGATCCCGTTCTTCAGGATCGTGGGCCGTTCCTGAAGCAGGTAATCGCGGAGCAGGCCCATCAGGCCGGCGACCTCTTCCGCCGGCCGCGACCAGTTCTGCGAGGAGAAGGCGTAGAGGGTGAGGGCCTCCACCCCCAGCTCGCGGGCGAGGGTGGTCACCGCCCGGACGCTCTCCGAACCGGCCCGGTGCCCCTCGAGGCGCGGCAGCCCCCGGGCCTCGGCCCAGCGGCCGTTGCCGTCCATGATGATGCCGATGTGCCGGGGCACGGGCCCGGCAAGCACTTCGGCCTGGAGCGTCGAGAGGTCGGCCACGAGGCCGCGGACCGTAGCGAACCGCTTGGTGGGGGTCAAGGAGGGAACTTTCCGGGCGCTTTCCCCGGACCCGTGCCCTCGCTTTGACGGTCGCCGAGCGCAGCGTCTAAAGTTCGCGGAATGCCACCGAAGGTCGTCGGCCCCTATTCCATCCTCTCCACCCTGGGCAAGGGCGGAATCGGGACCGTGTATCGCGCGCTCGATGCCCGCACCGGCGAGGAGGTGGCGCTGAAGCTGCTCTCCACCGGTCCGGCGCTCGACTCCGTGGTGGCGAAGCGGCTGGTCCGCGAGTTCGAGTCCCTCGCCGAGCTCTCCCATCCCAACGTGGTCCGGGTCTTCGACGCCGGCGTGCACCACGGCTATCCGTACCTGGTGATGGAGCTGGTGGAGGGCCTCGATCTCCGGAGCTACCTCTCCATCGACCTGGCGCAGGCGCCGGCGGCCACCGCCCGCACCCCCGACACGCCCTCGGACCAGGCCTACGACCCGGCCGCCGACGAGGCCGCCGATTCCGGGGCCATGCGGCGGTTCGACGTCGCGGCGATGCTCGAGGAGGCCGACACCGACGAGTACGCGATGGCGCGGCACGGCCCCCGGGCGCTCCGCGACTACGCCCGGGCCGCCGACGAGCCCGACACCTTCGTCGAGGGCAGCTACAGCCGGAGCTCCGCCAGCGTCTCCCGGGAGTCGATCGCCGAGGCCCCGATCGACCACGACCTCGAGTTCGACGGCTCCGCCGCCCGGATCCCGCGACCTGGCGCGGTGCCGCTGGCGGTGCTCAACCGGGGGGAGCGGATCGGCCGGCTCAAGGACGCGATCCTGCAGATCTGCGAGGCCCTCGCCTACATCCACGGCCACGGCTTCGTCCACCGGGACATCAAGCCCGGGAACATCCTCGTCGACGACGACCGGCGCGTCCGGCTGATGGACTTCGGCCTCGCCAAGCACCTCGCCGACGACACCAACATCACCGCCGCCGGCCACGTGGTGGGGACCTACCGCTACATGGCGCCGGAGCAGGCGATGGGCGAGCGGGTCGACGGGAGGAGCGATCTCTACGCGCTCGGCGTGGTGATCTACGAACTCCTCGCCGGGCGACTCCCCTACGACGCGGAGACGCCGGTCGAGCTCTGGCAGCAGATCCTGGAGAGCGAGCCGTATCCCCTCGAGCTCTTGAACCCCGACGTCGACGAGGATCTCGCCCGGATCGCCCACAAGCTCCTCCGCAAGGATCCCCGGGAGCGGTTCCAGACCGCCGAGGAGATCTACGAGATCCTGGTCTCGGGCTGATCGGCGCGTGGCCGTGGACGACCGCATCCGCTACCTCGAGGAGGTCCAAGACCTCTACCTCGCCCTGCGGGGCAACGGGCTCTGCCTGTCGCCGCTCGACGTCGATCTGGTCGGCGGCTGGTGGGCCGCGGGGGTGCCGCTCGGCCTGGCGCTCGACGCGGTCCGGGACGCGGCGGAGCGCCACCGGGGATCGGGGCGGGCCGCGGCGCGGCGGCCGTTTCCGCTCCGCCTCGCGGCGTCGCTGGTCGAGGATCGGTTCGGCGGGTACGTGCGGCGCTCGGGGACGGTGGCCC
>JAEZJH010000076.1 GCA_023436385.1 Pseudomonadota bacterium | reverse complement strand
CCGCCAGGCCGTGCACAAATTCACCCCCTCTAGACAAGCGCCCCCTGGTCCGGACTACACTTGTCTCCAAGCATACAGTCCAAACCGCAGGAGGTGCGCATGGAAGACCGGGCGCTCTTCGTTGCTGCGTTTCCGCCTCCCGTTCCCGAGATGTCGGGCGACGGCGAGGACGAATTCCGGCCGCCTTCGCGGTCGATGGCGTTCAGCGTGCGCCTCACCGCCGAGGAGCGGGCGCTGGTCGCGGAGGCGGCGGCCCAGTGCCAGCCGCCGCTCGCCGCCGGCACCTGGGCCAAGGCCGCGCTCCTCGAGGCGGCCCGCCGCTTCCTCGAAGAGCGCCGCGAGACCTAGACGCCCGTCTCGGCGAGGAGCCGCTTTAGGCTCACGAGCTCCTCGGCCGCGAGCCGCCAGCCGGCGGCGGCGGCGGCGTTGGCCCGGACCTGCTCCGGCTTGGTCGCCCCGGCGATCACGGAGGCCACCGGGCGCCGGGCCAGGAGGTAGGCGAAGGCCAGCTCGAGCAGCGTGTGGCCGCGCTCCTCCGCGAACGCGAGGAGCCGCTCCACCGCCGCCAGCTGCCGCTCCTCGACGGCGGCCCGTCCCGGCTCCGAGAGCCGGGTGCCGGCGGGCATCGGCCGCCCCAGCCGGTACTTCCCGGTGAGGAGGCCGTTCGCCAGCGGGAAGTAGGGCAGGAACGCCAACCCGAGGCGCTCGCAGGCCGGCAGCACCTCCGCCTCGGCCTCGCGGCGGAGCAGGCTGTACTCGTTCTGGACGGAGACGAAGCGCGGCCCGTCCCCCGCCGCCGCCCGGGCCTCCTCCAGCTGGGCCACCGAGAAGTTCGAGCAACCGATCTCCCGGACCTGCCCCTGCCGGACCAAGTCCGCCAGGGCGCCCAGGGTCTCCGCGATCGGCGTCTCCGGATCCGGGCGGTGCAGCTGGTAGAGGTCGATCCGCTCGGTGCCCAGCCGCCGGAGGCTGTCCTCCACGGCGCGCTTCACGTAGGCGGCGCTCGCCCCCTTCCGCGTCTCGTCGATCGCCCAACCGAACTTGGTGGCGATCACCACCCGGTCGCGTTTCCCGGCGAGCGCCCGCCCCAGGTACTCCTCGCTCTTGGTGCCGCCGTACATGTCCGCGGTGTCGAAGAAGGTGACGCCGGCGTCGAGGGCCGCGCCGACCACCGCGGCGGTGGCCGCGGCGTCGAGGCGCCTGCCGAAGTTGTTACAGCCCAGGCCGACCACGGAGACGGCGAGCGAGCCGATCTTGCGGGTTTCCATCGTTCCTCCCGGTTTTCCCGGCGAGCCTATGCCTCCTGCCGGCGGTCTCGCCATCGTCCGGGCGGCCCGTTCGCCCGCCACCGGACGGCAACCCCCGTGGCAACGGAGTTCCCATCCGCTCCACCGATTGGCCTCCCGGCCCTCTCGCCCTTCCCCTCCGCCGGTGAAAACCGGGTGGGGAGGCGCCCGGTCGCCTGGCCCGTCGGTTGCTCGGCCACGGGGCGGGGAGGAACCGAGGGATGCGCTTCCGTGCGGGGATCCGTGCAATCTGCGTGCTCGCGGCCTGTGCTTGCGGGTCCGAACGACCCGGCCCGCCGGTGCCGAAGGTGGTCTGCGCCGAAGAGCTGGACGGGCTCTCCGAGCCGGCGGGAACCATGCTCCGCGATCCCGGGGCGCCGTTCGAGCTGCCGCCGCTGCAGGAGACGGTGGAGCTCTACCGCCTGGAGATCGCCCCGGAGAACCTCGAGGCCCTGGCGACCAACCCGCGGGCCGACACCATGTACGAGGCCACCTTCGAGCGCGACGGGATCCGCTACCCGGCCCTGGTCCGCTACCGCGGCAACAGCTCCCGCGACTGGCCGAAGAAGAGCTGGCGGGTCGAGTTCCCCGACGACCGGGGCTTCGACGGCCGCCACAAGCTGAACCTCCTCTCCCAGTGGAAGGACTGCACGATGATGGTCGAAAAGCTGGCCTACGACCTGCTCGCGGCCCTCCACGTCCCGGCGCCCCACGCCACCTTCGTCCGCCTGGAGATCAACGGGGAGTACCAGGGCGTCTACCTGGACCTCGAACGCGTCGACAAGAAATTCCTCGCGGCCCACGCCTTCCCCGACGACGACGGCACCATCTACCGGTGCGGTCGGAAGGACTGCGAGATGAAGCTCTGGCGTGCGGAGTTCCAGCGGGCCTGGGAGAAGAAGACCAACGAGCGCGAGGACGACTCCCGCCTCGAGCAGCTCCTCTGCGCGATCAACGCCGCTCCCGAGCACCGTTTCGACGAGGTGCTCGACCAGACCCTGGAGCTGGAGCTGTACCTCCGCTACCTGGTGGTCGACGCCTTGATCTCCAACAACGTGGTGGAGGATTCCCGGTCGTACCTGGTCCACGACGACCGGAACCGCCGTTGGCTCTACGTGCCCTGGGACTTCAACAACTCCTCCACCCGCTACCAGCCCGGGAGCCGCGTCGGCACCAAGGCCAAGGTCGATCACCCGCTGTTTCCCTTCAGCGTCACCGATTCCTGGTCGGAGGACGCCTACCAGCAGCGGCTCGTCGAGGACACCTCCCGCGATTGGCACCCGCTCTTTTCCAACCTGAACACCCGGATCGCCTTCCACCCCGCCCTCCGGGAGCGGTTCTTCCTCCTCCTCGAACAGGCGATGGCCACCGTGCTCACGCCCGAGGCTCTCGGACCCCGGATCGACGCGATTCACGCGCTCCTCTCCCCGTACATCCCCGGCGACGTGAACGTCGATCCGGAGAAGTTCGACGACGGTCCTCGCTACCTGAAGGACTACGCCGAGCGCCGGGCCGCCTTCCTCGAGGGCGAGATCCACCGGTACGGAGAGCGCGAGCCCGCCGTCGAGCTCTACCGGGTCGACCCGGCCTCCGGGCGAATCACTGTCCGGAATCGGGGCTCGACCGCGGTGCCGCTCGAGGGGTGGACCCTCACCACCGATCTTCGCCGCCGTCCCGCTCCCAACCTCTCCGGCGTGATCGAGGCCGGCGCCGAGCTGGTCCTCGATCTGGTCGAGCTGGGCCTCGAGTCGACGGTCCCCGGCGAGTTTGGGCTCTTCCGGGGACCGGCGCTCGACGACGTGGTCGACGTGCTCTTCCCCGGGCTCCTGGAGGCCGACGAGTCCTGGATCCGGAGCGCCGACGATCCCCTCCGCTGGGAACTCGCCCGGTAGGCGAGAGACCGGCCGGCTGGAGCGTCTCGTCGGAAGTTCACCGTGGTAAGGTGCCCTGCCCCGAAGCCAGGACACCCCGATGGCAGCGCCCCTTTCCCTCGAATCCGCCGCGTCGGCCGGCGCACCGGCCCGCGCCGCTGTAGAGCCGCGACGGCTCCTCGCGCCGACGTTCTTCCTCTCCGTCCTCCACGCGCCCCTATTCCTCGCCTTCTTCGGGGCCGATCTCGCCCGGGCGCTGGAGACGTTTCCGCCGGGGATCCAGGCGCTCCTCTGGCTCGGCGGCGGGATCGAGGCGGTGTTCCTCGCCGCGCTGCTCTTCCTCCTCACCCTGCCCTTCGCCTGGACCCGCCACTACGCCTGGCTCGCGCCGCTCCTCCTCGGCGCCGGCACGGTGGTCCTCGCCGCCGACGCCCTCCTCCACCACGCCACCTCGTTCCACTTCAACCGCCTCTTCCTCGAGGTGGCGCTCCAGCCCAACGCCCTCGAGGAGACCGGGATCGCGGCGTGGGAGCTGGCGGGGCTCGCCGGGGTCGCGGCGTTGTTCGTGGCCCTGGAGGTGGCGGTGGGCCGGTGGTTCCTCCGGCGCCACGCCGGCCAGGGCCGCGTCGTCCGCTGGCTCGCGCTGGTGCTGCTCCTCGCCGTCGGCGATCGGGTCGGCCACGCCGCCGGCTCCTTCTTCGGCGGCCAGTCGTTCCACGCCGCCGGGACGGTGCTGCCGCTCCAGGTCCCGATCCGGATGAACAAGTTCTTCGCCAAGCTCAGCGGCAAGAAGCTCGCCGATCCGGCCGATCTCTTCCGGGCCGCCGGCGAGCCGGTGGGGAGCGTGGCGCCGGAGGCGATCCGCTTCGAGCGCCAGCCCGACGTCATCCTCGTGCTGGTGGAGAGCCTCCGGGCCGACCACCTCGACGAGACGACGATGCCGAACCTCAGCCGCCGGGCCCGGGACGCGGCGGTCTTCGAGCGCCACTACGCCTCCGCCAGCTCCACGCACTTCGCGCTGTTCAGCCTCTTCTTCGGCCTCCCCGCCACCCGTAGCGACGCGGTGGTCGGCTCGGGGCGCACCAGCCTCCTGTTCCCGGCGCTCGTCGCCCACGACTACCAGCTCCGCCTCCTCGCCGCGTCGTCGGTGGACTGGATGTCGCTCAAGCGGAGCGTCTTCCGCGACGTGCAGGACAGCCTGGAGACCGAGTTCAAGGGCGAGGGCTGGGAGAAGGACGACGCGATGCTGGCGAAGGCCCGCTCGTTCGTCGAGGACGCCGATCCGGACCGGCCGCTCTTCCTCCTCCTCTTCTTCGTGGGGACCCACTTCCGCTACAGCTACCCGCCCGACGCGGAGCGGTTCACGCCGGCCTGGGACGGAAAGGGCTCGGTGGCGGCGGGCCGGGTGGAGCCCGCGCTCCTCGATCACCGCGCCCGGAACGCCGTGTTCGAGGTCGACCGGAAGCTCGAGGAGTTCCTCGCCTTCCACGAGGCCCGGCGCGGCAGGCGGCCGCTCCTCGCGGTCACCGGCGACCACGGCGAGGAGTTCCTCGAGCACGGCCGCTTCGGCCACGCCAGCGACGTGACCAACGAGCAGATCCACGTCCCCTTCGTGCTCGCCGACGAGGGGCTCGCCCCCGGCGTGCACGACGCGCCCACCGGCCACATCGACGTCCTGCCCACCCTCTTCGATCGGCTGGGCGTCTCCGTCGATCCGGAGGCGTACAGCGCCGGCGTCCCGATGACCCGGGCGCCTGACGACCGCTACCTCCTCACCACCGTGGGCTGGGAGCCGCGGCTGGCGCTCGTCGGCAAGGATCTCAAGGTGCGCTTCTTCGGGCAGGACCTGGGCTTCGGCGGCATCGAGGTCACCGATCCCCGCGACCGGCCGCTCCCCGACGGCCCGGCGCGCTTCGCCGCCGAGTACCCCAACCTGCTCCGGTCGCTGAAGCGGCAGCGGCCGTGAGGCCCCGCCGGCGGCGTCAGCTCGCGCCGCCGTGGGTCCGCCGCCAGGCGAAGAAGCCCAGAGCGGCGATCATCAGGGTCCCCACCGGGATCCAGGCCCCGACCGCCGGCGGCACGAAGTGATCGGCCAGGTGGTTGCCCACCTTGCCGAGGACGAAGTAGGCGACCACCGCCCCCAGCGTCCAGCCGAAGGCGATCGCCCGGCCGCCCTTCCGCGTTCCCGCCGCCGTCCCCCCGGCGGCGACGCCCACCAGCGCGAAGGCCACCATCACGAACGGATGGGCGAAGCGCCGGTGGTACTCGACCAGCTGGTCGAGCGGATACTTGCCTCCCTGGGCGAGCCGCCGCTCGATCCAGGTGGCCATCTCCGCGCTGGTCGATGCCTCCATCGGCCGGTGGCTCTTCTGCTTCCGGGAGAGCTCCTCCTCCACCGACACGGAGACCTCGGCCCGTTCGAAGGTGGCCGCCGCGTAGTTCTTGGCGTCGGACTCGGCCCGGTGGAGCTCGCCCTTCTCGAGCTGCAGGAGGATGGCGCCACCCGGCGCCTTGGTGTCGATCCGGCCCCGCTCCGCCAGCACCAAGAGCGGCGCGTTGGGATCCCGGGCGGCGTGGACCAGCACCTTCTGCATCCGCCCGCCCCGCCCCTTCACCTCCGCGGCGAAGAGGGTGAGGTCGGAGAGGTCCTCGTAGAAGGTCCCCGGCGTCACCCCGCCGGCGAGGTTCTCCTTGATCACCGTGGTCATCAGCGCCCGGGTGTTCTTCTGGCCCACCGGCTCGAGCCAGGTGGTCAGGGCCAGGAGGATCCCGCCCAGGACCGCGGCCATGCACAGCGGCGTGACCAGGTAGACGTGCGGCCCGTGACCGGTGGCGGCCAGGGCGGTCAGCTCCCGGTCGTCCGCGAGGCGTCCCAGCCCCACCAGGATCCCGAGCAGGAAGGAGACCGGGAGCACGTAGGCCAACATCGAGGGGAGGAGGTAGAGGATCACCTTCCCCACCACCAGGAGCGGCAGCCCGGCCCCGAAGATCAGGTCGGCCTGGGCGAGGAGCTGCATCACCACCAAGAGCTGGGTGAGGAAGAGCAGGGCTCCCAGGAACGGCGCCAGGATCTCGCGGAACAGGTAGAGGTGGAGCGTGCGCCGCATCCCGCGGCTGTACCAGAGTCCCGGGATGCGTCGCAACGTGCCGGCGATCGCCCGCCGGCACTCCCCCCGTGCCCCGCCCTACTGCACCTTGCGCCACCGGGTGGGGTCGGCCGGGTCCCGGGCCCAGCGCTGGCCGGGTTCCAGCGACCCCAGGAAGAGGAGGTCGGCCACGTCCGGGAGGGCGGGGCTGCGCCAGAGGCCGATCTCCCCCACCGGTCCCGGCGACGGCCCCAGGCCGGCGGTGGAGAGCTCGACCGTCTCGCCGGGCCCCAGGGTCTTGGCCCCCAGGTTTGCCGCCGGCCGATTCCGGAGGTTCGAGGTCAGGACCCAGCCGCCCAGGTTGACCGGGGCGCTGCCGTAGTTCTTCAGCACCACCTTGCCGGCGGCCGGGTCGACCTCCTCGAGGAGGACGGTCGGCCCGGAGGCCCGGAGCCGCGCCAGCTCGTCGAGGAGGAACTCGCGCCGGAGGGCGACGAACTCCTTCAGGTAGCGGGGCGCGTCGGCGAACAGCGCCGGTTCGACGTGGGGGTCGCCGGCCATGTGCGGGGCGATCAGCGCGTGCATCGCGTCGATCCGCGGTTCGAGGATCTCCGCGGTGAAGAGCGTGTCGAGGGCCTGCTCGAGGCGGGCCACCAGCCGGGACCGGGTCTCCGGGTGGAACTGGATCCGGGTGGCGAGATCCGAAAACATCGCGTGCCAGTCCTGGCTCCCGTCGGCGCTCTTCCGCCGCTCGTACTCGAGCTGGGCCCAGGTGTTGGTGGCGGTGAAGACGAAGAGCGGCTGGTCGAAGTCGGCGGTCTTCCCCGGATTGCTGCCGGGCTGGTACTTGGTGGTCGAGTTGTTGAAGTCCCACGGCGCGTAGTGCCAACGCCCGGTGATCTGGTCGTGGATGAGATACGACTTCGAATCCTCGACGGTGTCGTTGGAGATCAGGGCCTCCGCCACCATGGTCCGGAGATACAGCTCGAGCTCGAAGTGCTGCCCCAGCACCGCCGGGAGGTCCGACTCCGGCGCGGCGTGGATCACCCGGAGGAAGGCGTCGAGGTCGGCGGTCCCCGGCACCAGCTCGTTGGTCTTCTTCTCCCACGTGCCCTGGAAGAGCGCGCTCCACTCCTTCATCTCGCAGTCCTTGCGGGGACAGCGGTAGATGGTGGCGTCCCGGTCGGCGAACTGGTGGGCGACGAGGAACGCCTTGTCGACCCGCTCGAGGTCCAGATACACGCCCTGGTGGACCCCGTTCACCGACAACCGGACGTAGGTCGCCTTCGAGGCCACGCCGCCCATCGCCGCCAGCAGGTCGTAGCCCAGCTTCTCGACCATCATCGACTGGTCGCGCCACTCGGAGAGCAGGTTCAACTTGTGGCGGCCGTCGAAGGTGTTCTCCTTGGCGAACTCCACCCGCCAGCTCTTCTTCGGCCAGACCCGGGAGCTGTTGCCGCGGTAGCGGACCTGCACCGGGTAGGAGACGCCGTCGATCCGGAAGGTGGCCGGATACAGGACGTCGTCCCGCGGGTTCGAGTCCAGGGCCGACAAGACTCCCGACGCGACCTCCAACTCGTAGTGCGGGAGCTCGGTCTGGAGCGCCGGCAGCACGAAGGGCGCCTCCGGGTCGGGGAGCAGGTTCCCGCTCGGCGGCGGCTCCACCGGCGGCGGCTCCACCGGCGGCGGCTCCACCGGAGGCGGCTCCACCGGAGGCGGCTCGACCGGCGGCGGCTCGACGGGCGGTTTTTCGGGCGGAGGATCGGAGGGGAGATCCACCGTTCCCCCGCTCCCGCACGACACCAGGACCATCGCCGCCGCCAACGCCACCACGATCCGTGGAACCATGCTCGCCTCCCCTCCCAGCGCCGGCCGGCGGGCTGCTACCTGTCCAGGTTCCCGGCGCGGGTTTCGTGGGAAAGGAGGGGCCCTCGTCGCCGATTTTTGTATCGCCCCGGGGGGGGAAGCGCCACCAGGGCGGGACACACTGCCGGGTGGAGGGGATACGGTCGCTCGCGAGCGAGCGGCCGGAAGCCTGTATCCAGCCCGGGAGACGAGCCGACCGCCGGAAGGGATCGAGCGGGCGCCCGCGCGCACGTCGCGTGGGCTCGGACCACGAAGCCGCGGGCGGCACTTGCCCCGGGGCGCGGCGCCCTCTACCGGATCGTGGGCACGGCGAAACGGGGGTGGCGATGGCCCGGAAGCTCCGCAACCTGGGCGAGCAGCGGGTGGTGATCACCGGGGCCTCGAGCGGCATCGGCCTCGCCACCGCGTGGTTCGCCGCGCGACGGGGAGCCCGGGTGCTGCTCGCCTCGCGAAGCGGCGTGGACCTCGAGCGGATCGTCGACACCCTCGGCCGCGCGGGCTACCGCGCCGCCCACGCCGTCGCCGACGTGGCCGATCCGGAGCAGGTCGAGGCGATCGCCCGGAAGGCCGAGGAGGCCTTCGGGGGCTTCGACATCTGGGTCAACAACGCCGCGGTCACGATCTATGGACGCCTCCTCGACATCCCCGTGGAGGACGAGCGCCGGCTCTTCGCCGTGAACTACTGGGGCTGTGTGTACGGCTGCCGGACCGCCGTGTCGCGCCTCGCGGAGACCGGCGGCGGCCTGATCAACGTGGGCAGCGTCGCCTCGCACCGGGCGCTCTCGTTCCAGGGCACCTACTCCGCGAGCAAGCACGCGCTCAAGGCCTACACGGAGGCGCTCCGCGCCGAGCTCGAGGAAGACGGCGTGCCGGTGACGGTCTCGCTGATCCAGCCGGGCTCGGTGAACACGCCCTACCCCCAGCACGCCCGGAACTACCTCGACGCCGAGGCCTCCCTGCCCTCCCCCGCCTACGATCCCGACGTGGTGGCGCGGGCGATCGGCGCCTGCATCGAGCGCCCGACGCGCGACGTGGTGATCGGCGGGGTCGGCGCCTGGCCGTTGCTCGGCCTGTCCCGGGTCGCGCCGCGGGCAATGGACCTCTTGGCGGAGCACGGGCTCGGCGCGGCGCAGACCACCCGGGCCCGACCGAGGACGGTAGAGGACGGCCTCTACGACCCGCCCACCCGCGAGGGAGACGTCCGCGGCGACGCGACGGGCCCGATCCTCCGGCACTCGCTCTCCGCCGCTGCCGGCTTCCACCCCACCCGGACCCTCGCGGTCCTGGCCGCCGCCGGGCTGGGTGCCGGTGTTCTTGCCCGGACATTCAGGCCCGCGCCCGGCCCCGGGTAGCCCCGGCCCGGCGGTCCTGTTCGCCAACGGACTCTGTAGCTCCGCCTACCGCCGGGATTCTCCGGGCTACGGCGCCGCTACGGCGTTTCGAGCCATTTCGGGGTGGGATCGCCGCACGGGTCGTCGTAGTTTCACCGCCCGTGTGAGCGGCCGAGGGTCGCTCCAACGCCCAATCATCGCGCGCACCAGAGGCGCTGGCTTCGTGGCCCCGCCTCGGCCTTTTTGGGCCGGGTCACGAAGAGACACGCCGTCCCGCCTTGGCGGGACGAGGCCGGCCGTCGGACGGCCCGGCTCCGCACGCCAGGGAACGGGAGCACCGTGGATCTCCGGAACACCGGTATCGAAGCCATCGGCCAGGCACCGTGGGGAACCCACTTCTGCCAGTTTTACCAGGGCCCCCAGGACCTGGTGGACGTCCTCGTCCCCTACCTGCGCGCCGGGCTCGAGGCCGACGAGTTCTGCATGTGGGTCACCTCGCCGCCCCTCGAGGCGGCGGAGTCCTGCGCGGCGCTGGCCCGCGTCGTCCCCGACGTCGATCGCTACCTCGACAGCGGGCAACTCGAGATCCTGCCCCACGACGCCTGGTACCTGCACGACGGGCGCTTCGATGGGGACCGGGTGCTCCGGGCCTGGGTCGACAAACTCGAGGCCGCGCTGGCCCGGGGCTTCGCCGGCCTCCGCCTCACCGGCAACACCTTCTGGTTGGAGAGGTCCGACTGGGAGAGCTTCGCCCGTTACGAGGAGGCCGTCGACCGGGTGGTTGGCGGGCGGCGGATCCTCTCGCTCTGCACCTACTCGCTCGAACGGTGCGGCGCCGCGGAGATCGCCGACGTCATCAAGAACCACGAGTTCGCCCTCCTCAAGCGGGATGGCGCCTGGGACCTGATCGAGAGCTTTCACCGACACCGGCTCGAGGAAGAACATCGGCAGCAGCTCGCCCGGGAGCGCCAGCGCCGCCTCGAGCGGGAGATGCGCCGCTTCGAGCTCCTCGCCGGCACCGCCGGCGATCTCCTCCACACCCGGCAGCCGGGCCGGGCGATCGAGGCGCTCTGCTCCCGGGTGATGGAGTACCTGGGCTGCCAGGTTTTTTTGAATTATTTGGCCGACGCCGTGACGGGCCGGCTGCGGCTCCACGTCGCCGCGGGGCTGACCGACCGGGAGGCCCGCGACCTCGAGTGGCTCGACGGCGGCGAGGGGC
>JAEZJH010000081.1 GCA_023436385.1 Pseudomonadota bacterium | reverse complement strand
CGCCCGCCCCTCGCCGCGCCCAAGGGCCTCGCCTTCCGCACCGAGGGGCCGTCGGCGTTCGCCCCCGGCGTCCACGTCCGCCACGCCCAGTTCGGCGTCGGCGTGGTGGAGGAGGCCGCCGGCGACAAGATCACCGTGCGTTTCTCCGGCGTCGGCGTAAAAAGGGTGATCGCCCGGTTCCTACAGCCGGCGTAGCGGCCCGCAACCCCGTTTCCTCCGCCGGCCGCGACACACGCGCGCGGCCGGAAGTGAGTTCGAGTTCAATAAGGGTTGTCTCGCGCGGGCGTATACGTCGAGAAGCGCCTTCACCGCGGTGGTAGTGTGTTCCGGTGGCGCGGTCGGCGAGGCCCTGCCGTCACCGCTTCGAACCCCCTTCGCGCGGGAGACGTCATGAACATCCGGATCGTCGCCTCGGTGTTGTTCGGACTCGCGATCGCCTGCGCGAACGGGCCCGACGGAGGGGCGGGTACGGGCGCAGGCGGCACGACCGCTCCCGGCGGTAGCGGTGGCGGGAGTCCGGGGGGAGCCGGTGGCAGCGGCGATTGGAATCCGGCCGGCGGCTCGGGCGGATCCGGCGGTGTCGGTGGCTCCGGTAATGCCGGTGGTGTCGGTGCCTCTGGTGGCTCCGGTGGGGAGCAGGCCTGCCGGCTGGACGAACTTCCGGCGTGCGGCACCACCGGCCCGGGGATTCTCCTGGACCTGCGCGAGTCCTGGGGGCTCTTCATCGTAGGCTCAGGCGTCGTCCCTGAGATCGACCTTCCCGGGACGGTAGTCTCGCACGAGCCCGGCGACGGGGAGGGAGAACGGTGGCTGGTGATCGAGGGGCTGGACGGAGTCCGGGCCACGCTCCGGTACACGTCCGATCCCGCGGTGGCCGTGCCCGTCTCCGTGGGGAACGAGGTCTCCTTCCACTTCAACGCCTTCTACGACAGCATCGCCGAGCGGCAGGCCCACCGGCAGATGATCTGGCTCCAGGACCTGGCCGGCCGCTTTCTCTGGGGGGCGGACGTCCACATGAATTCGACCTTGCCGCCCCAACTCTTCGGCCTGTCGATCGTGTCGAGCCAGATGCGCTGCGCCGAAGAGATCGAGACGGTGTACGGCGAGGAGGTCTACGGCGGTCTCGATCTCTCCGTCCGGTACCGTGGTGGCGTGGCCACCAGCGCGCCCCTGGGAGAGGTGACCGCCGTCTCCGGTGGCGGGTACTCCGGAAACCTCCAGGTCGGGGCCTTCTACATCCAGCCGTACGAGTGTCACGACGCCGAGCACCCGCGAATGTCGGCCCAGTTCGCCTTCGCCGCGACGGAGCTTCCGCCCGCGGGCGCCGGGTGCGTCCTCGACGCGGACTGCGGCGAGGACGAGTACTGCGAGCGGACGGCCGGAACCTGCGACCGGATCGGCCAATGCGTCCCGCGGCCGACCTGGTGTGCCGTGGGCCTGCCCGTGTGTGCCTGCGACGGGCAGCTCTACGCCTCGAACTGCGCGGCCAACCGGGCCGGCGTCGACGTCGCCCGGGGAGCTCCCGCCTGCGAGGGCCACTACGCCTGCGGCCTCTTCGCCTGCGAAGAGGGGACGGAGGCGTGTGTTCGCGGCCTTCGGCAGGCCTTCGCGCAGTGCTTGCCCCTCTCGTTGTTCTGCGAGGCAGGCGACTGCTCCTGTGTCGACGGCCGCGGCATCTGGGAGGGCTGCAGCTGCACCGAACCCGCCCCCGGGCGCTACGAGGTGACCTGCGGCGGACCCGGGTGACGGCCAGCCGCAGGGTCCCGGCGGTGTCGCCGCGATCGGGGCGGCGCCGGATCAGCGCCCGGCGCCGGGCAGCGTGGCGATGAAGCCGAACATCAGGCCCGCGACCCACTTGTCGTCACCCGGCGCCAGCGAGGCCTGGGTGATCAGCTCGAGGGTCTCGGAGAGGACCACGTTGTAGCCCAGGGCGGCGCCGCCGTTCTCCCAGGTGGCCGGCTCGTCGTCCTCGCCGGGAACGAGCGCCAGCGCGTACTCGGCGAGGAGCTGGTGTCCCTCCGCCACGGCCAGGTGGATGCCCGGGTTCAGCTCCAGGGAGTGGCCGGTCCGGTGGGCCGTCGAGCCGTCGGCGCGAACGTGGGGCTCGCGTACCAGCGGCAGGCCCGCCCGGAGGAAGAGGCCCCAGGGCCCGAGCGCGGAGTCGAGGTCGAGGTTGGCCTCGAGGCCGGGGACGACCTGCTGCACGTCAAAGCCGTCCGCGCCCGCGCCCAGCTCGAGCGTCAGGTCGAGGTCGAACCGCTCGGTGTCCACGGGCGTGGCGAGGAACCCGAACGACACATCCGGATGGCCCGCCTCCAGGCTCTCGTTCGCCGCGAGGGAGCTGGCCAGGTAGACGGAGAAGCGATCGGCGAGGCCGTAGCCGACCAGGACCTCGCCCAGCACCTCGCGATCCACCCGGCGGTTCCCCAGGCCGTCGAGGCCCAGGTACAGCTCCACGTCCGCGGCGCCGGCGTCGAAGGTCTCCGTGGTATCGGCGGCCCGGGCGGGCGTCGGCACCGCCATCGCCAGGCCGACGGCGCCGATCGCCCCGAGAACCGGGAGCCGGTGCCCGCCGGTCCGCCCGCCATCCTCGCCGGCGCCGTCCGATCCGGTGTGGCAGCCGTGCTCCTTTTCCGCGAACGCACACGAGGAGCAATTGTGGCTGCACTCGCCCGGCCGGTTCTCGACGCGGCGGCGGAACACGAGACCTCGCGTCAGCCAGATCGCCGCCGCCGCCACGATTGTCCAGACAAGGACCTGTTCCATGGTTGTTGCTCCGCTCACGAGCTGTTCTCAGCCGAGGAGACGTCCCGCCTGGTAGACGACCAGGGCCAGCAGGTAGGCGAGGCCGGTGAGGCCGAAGAGCTGCGCGAGGGCCCAGCTCCAGCGGCCCGACTCCCGCCGGGTGACGGCGATGGTGGCCATGCAGGGGGTGGCGATCAGCAGGAAGAGGATCAGGCTCACCCCGACCAGCGGGGAGTAGTCGCGGCCGAGCAACGCCCGGAGGCCGGCGGCGCCGCTCTCCTCCTCGAGGTCGCCGCTCACCGCGTAGACGATGCCCATCTGCGCGACGAACACCTCCTTGGCGGCGAAGGCGCCCAGCATCGCGGTGACGATCTTCCAGTCGAAGCCCAGCGGCGCGAAGACGGGTTCGAGGGCCTTGCCCACCCGGCCGGCGACGGAGGCCTCGAGATCCTCGGCGGCCCGCCGCGCCTCCACCTCCTCCTCGGCGATCGTCGCGCCGGCGGCCAGCTCGGCGTCGACCCGGTAGGCGTCGGCCTTGGGGTAGGTGGTGAGGGCCCAGAGGAGGATGGAGATCGACAGGATCACCGTGCCGGCCTTCCGGAGGTAGATCCAGCCGCGGTCGAGCATCTTGGTGACGATCCCCCGGAGCGCGGGGAGGCGGTAGGGCGGCAGCTCCATCACGAAGGGCGCGTCCTCGCCCCGGAGCACGGTGCGGCGGAGGAGGAGGGCGAGCCCGAGGGCCAGCGTCGCGCCGATGACGTAGATCCCCCAGAGCGCCGGGGCCCGCCAGGCCGGGGCGAAGAACGCCGGGACCAGGAGCATCCAGATCGGCAGCCGCGCCCCGCAGGACATCAGCGGGAGCACGAACATGGTGGAGAGCCGGTCGCGCTCGTTCTCCAGGGTCCGGGTGGCGAGGATCGCCGGCACGGTGCAGCCGAAGCCGGTCATCATCGGGAGGAAGCTCTTCCCGTGCAGGCCGAAGCGGTGCATCACCCCGTCGGTGAGGAACGCCGCCCGGGCCATGTATCCGGTGTCTTCCATGAGCGCCAGGCCGAGGAAGAGGAGGAGGATGTTGGGGAGAAACACCAGCACCCCGCCGACGCCGGCGATGATCCCGTCGACGAGCAGCGAACGGAGCGTCGAGTCGGAGCCGTCCGGCCACAGTCCGGAGACGGCCTCGCCGAACCAGGCGACCCCGGACTCGATCCAGCCCATCGGCAGCTCGCCGACGGTGAAGGTGAGCCAGAACAGCCCGTAGAGCGCCGCCGCGAAGATCGGCAGGCCGATCACCGGGTGCGCGACGATCCGGTCGATCCGATCGGAGATCGCCCGGGCATCGGGGCGGGCCCGGGCGATCGTGACCTCCCGGAGGAGGCCGTCGACGAAGCCGAAGGACCGTTCGGTGACGTAGAGGGCCACGTCCTGGCCGGTCTCGCGCTCGAGCCGGTCGCGCTGCCGCTTCGCCTCCTCCACCGCGGCGGCGCCGCCGGGGAGCGCCGCCACCCGGGCGACCACCCCGGGATCGCCGACGAGGAGCCGCGAGGCGAGCCACGGGTTGGTGGCCGGGGCGTCGTCGTGGCCGGAAC
>JAEZJH010000059.1 GCA_023436385.1 Pseudomonadota bacterium | reverse complement strand
CCGTGGCCTCGAGGTGCAGCGGGCCGGAGACCGGCGGCCGGAGCGGCGGCGAGCGGGCGGTGCGGCGTTCCGCGGCCGGGGGTCGGCGCTGAACCACGGGTCCTCCCTTGCCGGCGGACGGAACGATTCTCGAGACATCACCCCGGCCGATGGAGTTCCGCCTCCTCACTCCGGTATCCGGCCGAACCGGCGGGGGGAAGCTGGGGAGGATAGGTAACGAGCGTTCCCGTGAAACGGGCGAAGGGCGTCGGGTGGTGGGCACGGGCGGGGCCCGGGCCGGTGATCTGCTCGACCACCACGCCCCGGGCCCAGAGCGCGTCGGCCACGAGCGATCGGTGGCAGCGCCACGGCACCGCCTCCGCACAGAGGAGGGCGACGGTGTGGCCTTGGGCCAGGGTCCGGAGTTCCTCGAGACCCCGGACGAACTCCGGGGTCCGCATGTAGTCGGCGTAGCCGCGGAACGAGGCGTTTCGCCACGCGCCGTTGGGCGAGTCGGGAGCGGGGCGGCGGCGTCCGCCCAGGCGCGGGAGGTGGACGTAGCGGAGCCCGCGGCGGGGTAGCTCTTCCGCCAGCGTCTCGCGGTTGAACTGCGGGTGCTTCCGGGACCCAGGGGCGGAACGGATGTCGGCGACCAGGGTCGCGCCGTGCCGCCGGAGCAGCTCCACCAGCTCCTCGAGGGAACGGGTCGAGTGGCCCAGGGCCTCGATCCGTCGGCCCTCCCAACCCGCCGCAGGCTGGCGTGTTTCGGACATCCGACCCCCCGGGCGAGGTTGCGCACCCGGGGACCCGGGTGCAGGGCGCCGGCGCGGACCCACGGCCGCCGCGACGACCGCGGTTTTCTTTCTGAGTGTTGCCGGCCCCCCTCCTCGGGCCATCCGGCGCCGGATCCGGCGCCGGAGGTTCTCGTCCACGGGTTGACAGGGGGTCGCCCGCCTGTTGATGCTACGCCGATCGCACGGGCGACCGTCCGGAGGGCGCGTGGTGTGCCGACCGGGCAGTGCGTGAGACGACGAGGGACGAATGATTCGGGCGAAGAATACCTGGGCGCTCGCGCTGGTGCTGTGCGCGGGACTCTGGGCGTGTGATGGCGGGGGCGGCGGCGGTGGCGGCTCGGGCGGCAGCGGTGGCTCGGGTGGCACGGGCGGCACCGGCGGCGTCGATCCGACGGCCGAGTGCGGCAACAACGTCAGGGAAGCCGGCGAGGAGTGCGACGACGGCAACAAGATCCCGGGCGACGGCTGCGACGGCAACTGCAAGTCCGAGGTGGAGGTCGGCGCCTGCGACGACCCGGTCGACTACCGCGGCGAGGCGACGCTCTCGAAGCCCTACCGCTACGTGATGGCTACGATCGAGGCCGATGCCCCGGACCGGATCCAGGGCTCTTGCGGTGGCGAGGGTGGCGAGGCCGTCTTCAGCTTCATGGCCGAGGGCGATGGCCTGCTCGAGTGGCTGGTCGCCGAGCCCAATTTCCCGCCGCAGTACGGCGTCGGCGGGATCTCCTCCTACGTGCTGGGGAGCTGCGAGGAGTCCTCGGAGGACGCGTGCGTCCTCGACAGCGCCTGGGGCCGCGCGGAGATCAAGGCCGGCCAGACTTTCATCGTCGTCGACACGGTCGAGCCGCTGAGCGAGGACCTCGACTTCTCGCTGATCACCTTCTTCCGCCTGCTCAAGAACAAGGGAGAGTCGTGCGATCCGACCGGCGAGAAGGACCTTTGCCGGACTGGCCTGGCCTGCAAGGGAACTCCGGCCGTTTGCGACGACGCCGACGCGCCGGTGATCACCCGCTCCGCGCTCTACTACGGCGAGAACCCCTCCTACATCATCGCCGAGGGCACCGACGAGGAGGAGGACGTGATCGGCTACTACATCGAGCCGCTCGACGCCTCCGGTCAGCCGATGAAGCTCTTCGACTTCACTGGCGACGGCGTCCCCGACGGATCGAAGGCCTACCTCGATGACGCCGATGTGGCGGATTACACGTATACGGGTTTCGAGGGCAACGGCGACGGCACGTTCTCCCTCGTTCTCCCCGTCTACTACATCAACCAGGCCTATGGAATTAACTGGCCGCTGTGGGACCTCTCGGCGCCCGTCGCCAAGATCCGGCTGACGCTGATCGACGCCGCCGGAATGGAGAGCGAGACCGTCACCGTCGGGCCTCCGGCGACCGTCGGCCTCGACGAGGCCTGTGACAACGAGGGATTCACCCTCTGCGACACCGGCCTGGTCTGCAAGGGCGAGCCGACCACCTGCCAGGCGGGCACGGCGCCGGTTGTCACCAGGACCCTGTACGCCGATCGCGGCGATCGCGGGGGCGTCACCTTCCACTTCGAGGGCACCGATCCCGACAACGACCTGGCCAGCCTCAAGTTCGAGATGTTGGACGAGAACGGCGCCCCCAAGGGCTACGACATCGTCGGCGACGGCGTGGTCGAGGACGCGGTCCTCGAGTTCGACTTGACCGGCTTCGCGACGGACGGCGTCTTCCGCGCCTACCTGTCGATGAAGACGGCCGTGCCGCAGATCGCGATCACGGTGACCGACGCTGCGGGACTCTCCAGCGAGCGGATCGTCCTCGAGCTCGCGCCGATGGTCTGGCGGGCCGTGGGGGAGACCTGCGACGAGTTCGGCTTCGACTCCTGCGGCGCCGGCCTCATCTGCAAGGGAGAGCCCCTCGTCTGCGAGCAGGCTCATGCGCCCGTGCTCGCGCGTGCGGTGTACGGTGTCAACCAGTACGGCAAGCAGGTCCTGCTGTTCGAGGGGCAGGACGACGATGCCGATCTCGTCGGCATCCGCTACGAGATGCTCGACGAGGCGGGCAACAACAAGCCGCTCGATTACGACGGTGACGGGGTGGCCGACGAGTACCTGCTGATCGAACTGGGGACGGAAGAGGATGGTTCCTTCTTCGGCAGCTACACGATCGGCGCATCGATCGTCGCGCCGAAGATCGCACTGACGGCGGTGGATTCCATCGACCTCCTGAGCGAGCGGCTGGTGATTCCGAACCAGCTTCCCGTCGTCGCCGCCGGAGAGTCCTGCTCGCTCGATGGCTGGGACATCTGCGAGGAGGGGCTCGTCTGTGCGGGCGAGACGCCGGAGTGCGCTCCGGTGGAGCAGGTCCGGACGGAAGTCTGCGCCGCGGCCCCGGTGATCGAGGTCAACGGAGCGGGGACCTACACCGGGACCGGCACGGTCACCCTCCCCAGCCTCTGGGACCAGCCTGCCGGCTGCGCCCAGGGGGATCCGGTCGGTATGCCCGAGGGGATCGTCGTCCTCCGCCTGGCCGCAGCGGCCAGCAAGGTGACGGTCTCCACGGACAACACGGTCACCAAGGGCGGCCTCTACGACGGTGACACCATCCTGTACGTGGTGCCGGAGGCGTGCGGGACGGGGACGGCGCTGGCTTGCCACGACGACGTCAATTTCGGCGGCGAAGTCTACGGATCGACGGTGACGCTGAACAACCTGGCCGCCGGCGACTACACGATCGTCGTCGACACCTGGTACGCGCAGTCGGCCGATGGCGCGTTCCAGGTCGACGTGACCGTCCAGTAGCAGGCAGCGGTTCGTCGAGGAACTTTGGCCCGGTCGCCCTTCGGCGGCCGGGCCGTTTTCTTATGGGGCCGGAGCGAACCCGACCCGCCCGGCCCAGGAA
>JAEZJH010000046.1 GCA_023436385.1 Pseudomonadota bacterium | reverse complement strand
TCTTCGAGGCGCTCCTCGCCGCGGTGCGGGCCGCCGGCGGCGCCCCCGTCGGCGACCGGGCCCTCGACGCGATCCGGATCGAGCGGTTCGTCCCGCGGTACGGCCGGGACATGACCGGCGAGACGATCCCCCTCGAGGCCAACCTCGAACACGCGATCAGCTATTCGAAGGGTTGCTACATCGGGCAGGAGGTGATCGCCCGGGCCACCTACCGCGGGGCGGTCAACAAGCGGCTCGCCCGCCTCCGGGTTCCGGCCGGAACGGCGGAGGGGACCCGCCTCGTCTCCGGCGAGAAGGCGATCGGCACCGTCACCAGCGTTCTGTCCCGGGACGACGGGGCGATCGCGCTGGGCTACGTGCGCCGGGATCTGCTGGCGGAGGGGGCCCGGCTCGCCCTCGAGGGCGGCGGGGAGGCGCTGGTGATCGAGGCTCCGAAGGAGAAGCCGGCGGGGGCCTGAGCGCCCGTCCAAAAATCCTATTTTTGGGCGGGCGCGAAGAGCGAAGTCCGGAGGGCGGAGCCAATAAAAACAAGGCGCTCCGCGCCCGCATACGAAATCGGCCCGGGAGGCGAACCCCCGGGCCGATTCCAGCCTGGCTATACGGCTAGGTTCTAGCTCGCCTTCGCCTCGCGGGACTTCGGCGGGCGGCCACGGGCCGGCCGGGGCGGCGGGTTGTAGTTCTTCGGCGCCGGCATCGGCCAGTTGTACTTGCGCGCGGCCTGGTAGTGCGCGGCGCAGTAGCCCTGCGAACGGTAGGTGTTCGGGCACCCGGCGACGTTGCACTTCTTGTCGGCGGAGGACCGGGACGCCGGGGCCGGGGCAGCCCGGCTGGCAGCGCGGGCCGGCGTCCGGGCCGCCGCCCGAGCGCCGCCGGTGCCGAGGGACCGGGCGAGCTCCTCGCGGACGACGTCGCGCACGGTCTTCTCGAGCGAGCGCGAGACAACCTCTTCGACCACACTGTAAATCCGCGAGTCGAGGGCCTGGGTGAGGGGGTTGGTTCCGGACGAACGGGCCATCGGTAAGAGTCTCCTGTATGAAAAATCGTCGCTTTATTAGTGCTCGGACCGGCAAGAAGCAAGCACAAGGTGGAAATTTCGGGGGCGATGACCTGCGAGCGACAACTCGGCGCCCCGGCGACGACGCGCGGCGTCGTGTGCGCGGGGGCGGCCGTCCTGCCTCCCGGCGGGAGCCCGATGGAGTGTGAAGGAAGAGTGGCACACCGCCGGGGCAGGTGCTTTCTTGTGTGAACTTGCGTATCCACGACCCGGCCCGGCTGCGGCCCGATGGTTCGCGGCCGGGCGGCAGCGGAACGCCTGGTTTCAAGCAGGGCGGAATGGACCCGGCCCGGTCGGCGTGGTCCGGGTCGCCTCCCGGCGCTCGGCTCCCGCCGTCGCCGGAGCCTCGTCCTCCGGTGGAACCCTTCCGCGGCACCGGGGCCGGCGGTAGGATGCGCGACTTCGGGCGGGGCAATCGGCCCCGTCGAGAAAGGGAGCCATGGGTCGCAACCAGGAGATCGTGGAGCGCGGCAAGCAGGTCCTCTTCCGGAACTACAACCAGCAGCCGATTTCCATCGCCCGCGGCGAGGGCTGCCGGGTGTGGGACGCCGACGGGAAGCGCTACCTCGACATGGTGGCGGGGATCGCGGTGAACGCCCTCGGTCACTGCCACCCGAAGCTGGTCGCCGCCCTCGAGAAGCAGGCCCGGGAGGTGTGGCACACCTCGAACGCCTTCTACACCGAGCCGGCGATCCGCCTGGCCGAGCGCCTGGTCGAGCACACCTTCGCGGACCGGGTGTTCTTCTGCAATTCGGGGGCGGAGGCCAACGAGGGCCTGCTGAAGATGGCCCGCCGCTACCACTTCGACCGCGGCGAGGACCGGACGGAGATCGTCGCCTTCGAGAAGAGCTTCCACGGCCGCACGCTGTTTGCGGTGACCTGCACCGGCCAGCCGAAGTACTGGCAGGGCTTCGGGCCGATGGTGCCCGGCGTCCGCCACGCCAAGTACGGCGACCTCGCCTCCGTCGAGGCCCTGGTCGGCCCCCACACCGCGGCGATCCTGGTCGAGCCGGTGCAGGGCGAGGGCGGCGTCCTCCCCGCGCCCCGGGCCTTCCTCAAGGGCCTGCGGGAGCTGGCGGACCGGACCGGCGCGCTCCTCCTCTTCGACGAGGTGCAGACCGGCATGGGCCGCACCGGCGAGCTCTTCGCCTACATGCACGACGGCGTGGTCCCCGACGCGCTCTCCGTGGCCAAGGCCCTGGGCGGCGGCTTCCCGATCGGCGCCATCCTCGCCAAGGAGCAGGTGGCCGCGTGCCTCGTCCCCGGCACCCATGCCTCCACCTTCGGCGGCAACCCGCTGGCCTGCGCGGTGGCCAACGCCGTCCTCGACGAGCTGATCGACGGCGGGGTGGTGGCCCACGGCCGCGCCATGGGCGAGTACCTCCACGGGCGCCTGGGCGAGATGGGGAAGCGCCTCGGGCCGACCAAGGTGGTCGACGTCCGCGGGCTCGGGCTCCTCCAGGGCGTCGAGCTGCCCAAGGCGCCGGCGGAGACCATCGCCCGCTGCCGCGAGCTGGGCCTCCTGGTGAACGCCGCCGGCGCCACCGTGGTCCGCTTCGCGCCGCCGCTGGTGCTCACCCGCGAGGACATCGACGAGGCGGTGGCGATCCTCGAGAAGGCGATCGCCGAGACGGTGTAGGCCCCCGACGTGTCGGCCGGCGAACGCTGCGGCCGGCGGCGATCGCGCCCGAGCGGGATCCCTCGGCCGGGTGCGTGCTAATCGACAGGCTTCCAGGGCCGGCCCAGGGGCCGGCCGGGAGGCCGGATGCACGCACCCGCCTGGATCTCGCGTCGGAGCGGCCCTCCACCGGCTCGGTGGCAGGCCCGGCTCCCCGGGCGCGCCCTTTTCGGCGCGCTCCTCCTCTGCTGTCCCGCGATCGCCGATGCGGCCGGCCCGGGCGCTCCGCAGGCCGACCAGCCGCCCGTCCGCGTGGCCGTGGTCCGCGCCCCGGATCCCGAAGGCCTGGCGGCCCGAGGGGC
>JAEZJH010000039.1 GCA_023436385.1 Pseudomonadota bacterium | reverse complement strand
CGTGGGACCGGGGCGGCGGGTCCGCCACGATCCGGCGAAGGCGGCGACGGCGATCCTCGGGCTGGCGCTCGAGGCAGTGGAAGCGTGATGGGCGTGAAGGGGGAGGGCGAAAACGCATGTGTGGGATCGTCGGGTACGTGGGGGGCAGGCGTGCGGCGCCGTTCCTGGTGGAGGGGCTCCGTCGCCTCGAGTACCGGGGGTACGACAGCGCGGGGGTAGCGTTCGATCTCGGCGGGCGGTTCACCATCCGCAAGGCCAAGGGCCGGCTCTCGGCGCTAGCCTCACAGCTGGTCGAGGCGGGTGGCGAGGCACGGAAGGGGATCGGCCACACCCGGTGGGCCACCCACGGCCGGCCGTCCGACGAGAACGCGCACCCGCATGCCGACTGCGGCGGCAACGTGGTGGTGGTCCACAACGGGATCATCGAGAACTTCCGGGCGCTCCGGGACTCGCTCTCCGCCGCCGGCTGCGTCTTCCGGTCGGAGACCGACACCGAGGTGCTCGCCCACCTGGTCGAGCGGGAGCTCCCGGCCGCCGGCGGGGACCTGGAGCGGGCGGTGAAGGCCGGCCTGCGGCGGGTGGAGGGCTCGTACGCGGTGGCGGTGATGGCGGTCCACGATCCGGAGCGGCTGGTCGCCGCCCGCCGCGGGTCGCCGCTGATCGTCGGGGTCGGGGAGGGGGAGCGGTTCGTCGCCTCGGATATCCCGGCGCTTCTCCCCTTCACCGGCGACCAGATCATCCTCGGCGACGGCGAGGTGGCGGTAATCTCCGGGCAGCAGGTGGAGATCACCGAACTCCTCAACGGCCACCCGGTGCGCCGGCGGCCGGAGCGGATCCCCTTCAGCCTGGAGCAGGCGGAGCGCGGGGGCGCCCCGCACTTCATGGTGAAGGAGATCCACGAGCAGCCCCGGGCGATCGCCGACACCCTCGCCGGCCGGCTCGGGCCCGGCTCGCAGGTGGCGGACGAGTTGGGGCTCACCGAGGAGTTCGCCCGGTCGATCCGCCGGATCGATATCGTCGCCTGCGGCACCAGCTGGCACGCGGGCCTGATCGGCCGGCGGCTCCTCGAGGAGTTCGCGGGGATCCCGGCCACCGCGGAGATCGCCTCCGAGTACCGCTACCGTCCCCGGCCCACCGAGGACGGCACGGTGGCCCTGGCGATCTCCCAGTCCGGCGAGACCGCCGACACCCTGGCGGCGCTCCGGGCCACCCAGGAGGCCGGCGCCCGGACGCTGGCGATCGCCAACGTGGTCGGCTCGTCGATCGCCCGGGACGCGGGGAACGTGCTCTACACCCGCGCCGGCCCGGAGATCAGCGTCGCCTCCACCAAGGCCTTCAGCACCCAGGTGGCGGCGCTCCACGTCCTCGCGCTCACCCTGGGCCGGCTCCGGGGGCGCCTCGATCCGTCGCGGGCGGGCACCCTGGCCGACGCGCTCCTCAAGGCGCCGGAGAAGATCGCCGGAATCCTCCAGAAGATCGGCCCGGCGATCGAGGAGCTGGCGAAGCGCTACAAGGACCGCCGCGACTTCCTCTACCTGGGCCGCGGCTACGGCTATCCGCTGGCGCTCGAGGGGGCGCTGAAGCTGAAGGAGATCAGCTACGCCCACGCCGAGGGCTACCCCGCCGGCGAGATGAAGCACGGGCCGATCGCCCTGATCTGCAAGGGCCTGCCGGTGGTGGCGATCGCCACCCGCGACCGGCTCCGGGACAAGGTCCTGGGCAACCTCGAGGAGGTCCGGGCCCGGGAGGGGACGGTGATCGCCATCGGCACGGAGGGCGACGACGACCTCGCCAAGGTGGCCGACCACGCCATCTTCCTGCCGGCGGCGGAAGAGGCGATCGCCCCGCTCTACGCCGCGGTGCCGCTCCAGCTCTTCGCCTACCACGTGGCGGTGGCCCGGGGCTGTGACGTGGACATGCCGCGCAACCTGGCGAAGAGCGTCACCGTCGAGTAGCGGAGGGGCCTTGCGGAACTCCGGGGAGCTCGACATCGCCGCACCGGTCGGCCGGATCGTCCGGGGCGGCGTCGAGCGGATCGTCGAGCTCGCGCCGGAGTGGGAGGCCCTCTGCGACGAGGGCCCCGCTGCGGCGCCGTTCCATCGGCCGTGGTGGATCGAGGCCTACCTGGCCGCGTTCGCGCCCGGCGCCGCGGTGGTGCTGGTCACCGTGCGCCGGAGCGGGCGGCTCCGGGCGGTGCTCCCGCTGGTCGAGGAGCGGGTGCGGATCAACGGCGTGCCGGTCCGCCGGCTCCGGGGCGCGGCCAACGTCCACTCCTGCCGGTTCGATCTGGTCCACGGCGCCGGCGACGGCGAGGAGGCGGCAGCCGCCGCCTGGCGGGCGATCGCGGCGCTTCCGGGCTGGGACGCGCTCGAGCTCCGGGACGTGCCCCACGACGGCGCCGCCCGGTGGCTCTTCGGGGCGGCGGAGCGGGACGGCTTCCCGGTGGCGCGACGGGAGGCGATGCGCACGCCCTACGTCCCCCTCGACGGCGGCGGGCCGGAGCCGGCGGCGAAGTTCCGGGCCAACCTCCGGCGGCGGCGGAAGAAGCTCGCCGCCAGGGGCGAGGTCTCCTGGCGGCGCACGGGCGAGGCGGAGCCCTCGCTCCTCGCCGCCTTCCTCGCCCTCGAGCGCGGCGGCTGGAAGGGCCGGGCCGGCACCGCGATCGCCCAGGAC
>JAEZJH010000601.1 GCA_023436385.1 Pseudomonadota bacterium | reverse complement strand
GAGGGCCCGGTCAGCTTGCGAACGACATTGGCCTTGAACGCCTCGTTGTATGGCATGTGCTTTCTGCTTTGTCGCCCCACAGGTTGTCGGGCTTTCCCACAGGTTGTCCGACTCCCCCCGGACCCCCTCGTGGAAAACCCTCACGACGACGGCGTCCTCTCCGTCATCAGCTCAGGCGACAACTACGCTGACACAGGGGGCGTGGCGGGAGGCTCCTCGAAGGAAAAGAGCCCGGCCGCATCGCCGAGGAGGCTCACGGCGCCGAGGCGGACCTCGCGCGGTGCCAGGTTGCGGAGAAGGAGCACCCGCTCGACGTTGGTGCCGGGCTGTACCTCGCCGAAGTCGAGGGAGGTGGGCTCGGCCATCAGCGCCCACGCCGGTGGGCACTCGCACTCCGAGACGCCGCAGGACCCGACCCCGGGCTTGCCGTTCTCGCAGGGGCAGGTGACCGGCTCGCCCTCCCGGCAGCCCGCGTCGGTGGAGTCGGAGCAGGCCGCGAGATTGAGTGCGATCAGGGCGAGGAGGAGGTTCTTCACGATGGACCGCCGAGCGCGAGTACGCATGCCCCACTCATGTGCGGCGCGGGGCGTCGCGATCAGCCGGTCGGGCGCAGTCGTTCTCGTCGGTGATACGGATTTCCATGGAGGGTGCCGGCCAGGGGACCGATGCCGATCGCCCGGAGCCCCTCGTTACCGGTCGGCGCCCAGGGCCAGGCCGGTCACGCGCTTCACGATCAGCGATGGGCGCCCGCTGTAGCTGCTGGTGCGGCCCGCTACTTCCAAGGGAACGCCGGAGCGAAGCAGGGCGGCGGTCTCCTCGGTCCAGTCCCCTTCGAAGCAGATGGCGGAGCGTCGATCGCCCGTCGAATCGACGAGATCGAACCGCAGATGCAGGCGACCGCTGTGCGCGCTGTACGGGCTCACGATCTCCGCACGAACGCCGACCAGCGTGACGTTCACTCCCTCTGCCGGCAGGTCGGAGATGCGCGAATACGTCCCTCCCGGGGCAGGGGCCGGAGAGTCCTGCGCAACCGACGCCGGTGGAGCGACGCGGACCGGCACCCGGGCCTGGCGCCCCGCGAAGAAAGCGACCGCCGCCACGACGAGCGCGAGGATGGACCCGAGAACGAGCCGCGGGCGCTTCCGGCCTTTCGCCTCGGCGACACGGGCCGGTGCGCCGATCCCGGAACCATACCGATCGACAAACCACTCGACGATGCGCACGAACGCGCGGAACAGCGTCGGCAGATCGCGGGCCTCGATGCCGAAGTTGCGGTGGTGCGCACCCACGTTCCGAAATCGCTGGACGACGTCCACATGGATGGCGATCGAGGGCGGCAGGTACGGCGCCAGCGGCCCCTTCAGCTGCTCGATGGTCATCGACCGCGAGACGTCCGGATCGACCTCCCGCCGGTAGATCTCGAGAAGCATGCCCTCGACCGCTCGTCCTGCCTTAGTCGCCGCGCCCTCGGGATCGCTCTCGGCGTAGTCGAGAGCCAGGCTGACGTCGCGGAAGAGGCTGCCGAGTTGGAGTTCGACGCTTTCGAGGCGCTCGCGCAGGTCGCTGAGGTCGTCGAGATCGGCCATCTGTGGGACCCCTGGAAACAGCCCCTTCTACCACGACCGTCGCAGGAGCAGTTCCGCGCCGAGTCCTGCCCCCAGGGCACTCTTGTTTCCCAGGGGCCGGGGTCGCGAGCGTTTGGGAGCCTATCTAGCGTAGTGAAACACCCACCGGCGATCGCACATCGGCTGGGGCAACGATAACTCCAGCGTCTGGGCGAGAGGTTCAAAGAGGTCCGGAAGTGGGTAGCTCGCTCCCGGCGCGGCGTCCTCACCGAGCCATTCTACGAGCCTCTCCCGGGAGTCCGTTCGCGTGCTCCAGCGAGCGGTGAACCGCACCCCCCGCGCGACCGATCGGCCCTCGCTTCCGACGCCAATCGAGAGGTCGAACAGGGCCGATGCCGCCGCTGTGTCCGTCCCGGGACGGGGGAGCGCTGCCTGGATCCTTGTCTCCTCGCCGTCGCCGTCGCCGGCTGGTGGGCCCACCTGAGGAATGACGAGGGTGGCGTGCGGTTCAGGGGAGTCCACCAGGGCACAGCGCATCCGGTGTGCGGCGCGGGCGCCGGCCGCGACGAAATCGCAGGGGGCGAGAGCCGTAGCGGCTTCGCCGCGCAGGATGAGGTCCGAACGGGTTCGGAAGCCACAGCGCTCGAGCGCGCCGCAGTCGACGACCGGCCGATGATCCACGAGCGCGAGAGCGCTGGGCTCGCCAGCAGGAGGCAGGTCTGCAACCAAGCGTTCGGAGAACCGCTGGGCGAACCCGGGGTCCCGTGCGAAGACCGCGGCGAAGAGCGGGCTGCCGACCCCGCGCGAAGCCGGAGCGCGTGCGCTCGCGGCCTTCGCCGGCCGAACCCCGTTGCTCCGGTACGAGTGGACCCGAACGAACTGGACCTGCAGGAACTCGGGAGCCCCATCCTTCCATGCCTCGCCAAGACACTTCGCGAAGAGGCTCGGGACGGCACCCCCACCAGTTGGCCCGAGGACCTCGCCGCAGAGCGGCCTGCCTGCAAGCACGGACGGTACTTCGACTTGCAGATCGGAGACCAGGATCGCAGCCAGGTCTGGCTCGGACGCGACCCGCGCCGCGATCTCGTGAGTTGCCGCAGGGAGGTTCGACCATCGGGCCGTCAGATCGCGCGGCCGCGGCGGACCAGGGAGAGGCCGGACGCCCTCGCCCACGGCAAGATGGGTCACGCGATCGACCGACAGTCCGGCCTGTCGCGCCCACCGGCGATCGAGGTCGCTCAGCAGCGCCCCCAGGGCCCCCGTACCGTCATTCAGGTACGGAGCCATGCTTCCCGAGATGTCCCAGTAAACCGCAACTTGGCGTACGGGGCCGGGGGAAGGTGCTTCGGCCACCTCGGCGGACGGTCTGCACATCGCCGTCTCGCCCTTACCCTCGGACCGACACCCGCCGAGGAGCAAGGCAACGGAACAGGCCACCAGGAGCACCCATTTCCGGTTCACGGGTTTCCCTCCTGCTGTCCCCGAGAGGCGCGGCCTTTGGCGCGAATCGACGACCGTTCCTGGAAGTGCTCGAGAGCCTTTCGGATGCGCCTCAACCGCTCCTCGTCGGTGCTGAACCCTCGCTCCACGTTTCGGCCCAGCGCTGTCAGCTGCTTCGATACGTCACCAAGAGTCCGCTCCGTCGCGCCGTAAGCCTCTCGTTGCGTTTCCAGGGCGGCGATGAGGTCGCGTCGCACCCGGATGTCGATCCACAACAGGACGGCGGCCGTGATGAAAGCGGCCAGTAAGGCACCCTCGAGGGCGTTCAGGACGAGATGGCTCACGTGGTGACCCGACCCTTGGTGACGAGAGAGAAGTTCTGCGGGTCCAGGACGGCAGCGGCCAAGATGTTGTTGAGTTTCTGGGCGAACTTACCTCCCTCGACGGTGAAGAAGTCCTCAACGTTGGCGTAGCCGTGGTGAAGCGGAACCCCAAGCGCCTCCTGCGAGCCATCGGTGTGCTGCAGCAGGACAACGGCGAGGTTCTCGCAGCGGGGATGGCGCCGCACGTCGAGCAGCGCTCGCCCGAGCGCCTTCTGCAGGTCGGACCGTAGCCGCTCGAGGTCGCCCTTGAATCGGCCCCCCTCGGCGGCGAAGAATGCCCTCCAGGCCACCGGCACTGCCTCGCCGGCAAAGTCGGCCCGCGGAGGAGGCGAGTAGCGGGCTTCCGGCCAGACCGGGGCGGAGCCGATCACCGGGATGGCTTCCGACAGGTAGCTCGGGTTAACGCGCGACTCGAACCGAGCGGGCCTCGGGTCCCGTTTGTCGACGAGATCTTGGAGGCGGCTTACTCCTTCGTCGAGCGTACCGAGTTTCTGAGCGAGTTGATCAAGGCGCTCAAGCACCCATTTCCAATTCGCGACGTCGCCCTGGGCAGAGGCGGCCTCGCAAGCCGACTTCGAGTTCGACGGCAGAGACCCGAGGATCCGCCGGAGGGCATCATCGCTAGCTTCCTTGGTTTTTTTCAGGCGCCAGACGGCCTCCTCCGCGCCGCTCGCCCTCATGGCCGCCAGTCCGGCGACAGTAGTGCTGAGGCCGGTCATGACCACGCCGGCGAGCACAAGCCAACCAATCGGGATTCCCAGCGGGTCGTGGTCGCACGTGTTGACCGGACTGTTTCGCCCAGACACAGCCGAGGGTCCGGCCTCTGCCCCCGCGGGCTTGGTCTGGGCGTCCACCGGCACGGCGAGCACCGCAGCGGCCACGACCAAAAGGCGCATCCAGCCCGTGGCTGTCACGAGGCAACCTCCATCGTCGCGGCGCGGGCCTCGGGGGAGCGCGGGGCAGTGTTGTGCCGGAGACAGCCAAGGACGAGCGCCATCGGCGAGGGCCCGAAATACTTGATCGGCTGGGTCGGCTTGACAAAGCGCTTGAGGTCGAAGAGGACGCTGGCGAGCTCCGTCGGAGACATGGGGTGATCGGCGAGTTCGGGCGTTGGCTGCCGGATCGTGCTGCCGGCGTGGAAGGCCGCGCGAACCGGTCCCGGCGTGGTCCGGAGTGCGGAGTCGGTCCGGCTGAACCAGGCCACCGGGACCAGCGGCTCAGGCCCCAGCTCCAGGTCGAATCCGAACATCGTCACCGGTCTGGCGGCGTGGAGCTGCTCCTTCGTCATCGAACGAGTCCGGCTCCAGCCCGCATTACGGGCCAGGAACGTCTTCCTCCACTCGCCGTGGCGAAACTCGTCCGGCTGCACCGTGAGACGAATCCTGGAACCGAGCAGTGCTGCCGCCCGGCGCGCGATGACGTCCACGAACTGCGCATAGCTTGCAGGATCCCTCAGGGCGCTGTCGTCGAGGCCCCAGCCCATCCCGAGAAGGCTCAGGTGGACGACGACCTGCTTCGCCCCGGACTCTTCCACCTTGGCCCGGGCAAGCCCCGCGATCCAGCGCGCGGTCGCCTCGCGAGCGAGCTCGAAGTACCCGTGCCGCGCGGCCTCGAGCTTGCCGCCGAGCTCGTCGTTCCCCAGGCCCCCGAGGACAAGGCGGACCGCCTTCCCCATCTGAAGGTCCCGGTGGAGGCTCAATCGCGAGCAGGCCTGCTCGATGGTGTTTGCCCATTGCCGCAGCAGATCGTGCCCACCGAAGCGGTACGAGTCCGCATACTCGGTCGAGGACTCGCCCAGCGCGCCCCACATGTCGAGCGATCCACCACCGAGATCGGCGACGGCGTACACGTCGTTCGGAATCCGAGCGATGGTCGTACCCGCGTGCGACTCCCAGAGGAAACTGTGGCTGACCGTGCGCCCCAGGAGCCTGGAGAGAATCCCACAGACACGCTCGACGTCTTCCGCGAGGAGCTGGTCCTGGGACAGATCGCCCAGGTCCGCCTGGAGCATGGCGATCGGCAGCGTGAACCGGGCCTCGATCCGCGCCGGTAACCCGGGCGAGATGCCCGTCGTGCCATCCCGCAGGCTTGCCCGCATGCAGAAGCAGAGTTCGAGCAGGTGGATCAGGTAGGCCCGCCGGAGCGATCGCTCGCGCTCGGTCACCGCCGCGTCAATGGACTCGATCCACTTCAGGTCGCGGACGATCTTCTCGTCGTCGTCCGTGAAGCGACTGTCCAACGACCCGCCGTGGTCGATGACAAAATCTGTCCCGTACCGGAGCTTCTCGGCGTGGACGGTCTGACTCCGGGCCAGCGACGGCCCGGTAAGGATGAGCTGGCTGGGGAAGAGCGGTCGCGCGGTCGACGCGAGCCTCGGCGCCTTGCGGTCCCACGTGGGAAACCACTGACACCCCTCGACCGGGATCGGCTGGTCCACCGCGAGCACCAGCGTCTGATCAAGGTCGCCATGCGGCGCGAGCGCCACCGAGACCTGGTCGCCGACGCCGGCTGTCCCACCGACGGCTACGACCGAGCTGCTCGATCCGAAGTCAACGCCCCAGTGCTCCGGCTCGAGGCGCGCGACACCGGTCAACTTCAGCTGGAAGAGGCCGATTCCCCACCCCAGGGTGTCCCCAGGAGCGTTGACGAGCGTCAGGAATTCCGGAACGCCACCCGTGACGTCGTCGGTCGCCGGATCGATTCGATAGAGGGGCTGGGCCGATGCCACGGAGGCCCGCTTCTCCCACCACGCCGGGAAGCTCTCGGGCGCGCAGCTTCGACCGACCACCCAGACCTCATCGGTGTCGACGTTGGCGTCGGCCAACAGGTAGTAGGCCCGGAACGTCTCGGCGGGGGTAGGACCGGCGAGGCGGAACCGGGGCCACAGCAGGAAGCTCCCACCCCGGTTGCCGGTTACGGTCGGCCGATGCTCCTGCATTTCGGGTAGGCCCCGCAGGTGAAAGCGGTAGAGCGCTACCTCGCCAGCCAATGGCGCTGCCTGATGCGGACGGGCGGAATCGACGAGGCCTGCATAGCGGAGCTTGACCGGAAAATCGGGAAGGAGTGGACCGTCCTTCCCGTCCTTGAGGCGCTCGACCTCGTCCAGGAGCACGTCGTTCGGGACGAGGATCTCGATATCCGAAACGGTCGCGTCCCGGATCCGGCCAAGCCTGAGCTTCCCGGTATCCGGATCCTTGAAGAAGAACACCCCGAACCGCAGCGGGTCGAGGGCGCCCGAACCACGATCCCATAGAACGCGTCGACGGAGACCGTCGGTCCCCGGACCAAACGGCACGTAGACCGGACAGTGTTTCGCGTCGAGGACGGTCTTCAATTCCTCGACCAGCCTCGGCGCCTCCTCAAAAGCGATGTTCTCGACCGGGATGCCGAACGAATTGGCCAGCATCGTGTCGAGATGCACGTGTGTGTGCTTGACGTTGGTCGGGAGGCGAATGCGCTTCGTCTCGGTCGAGGTCCAAGCTGCCTCGAGCTCCCTGGCCGTAAGGCCAAACGTGCCCTCGATCCGGGTTCCGCCCCGGCCATCCTCCATCCAGGCACGGGCGGCGCGCAGCCAGGGCGGACATTCACGTGCGTCGCCGAGTCGCTCGTGGAGCTCGACCATGAACTCGATCCAGCCAAAAACCGACGGGAGAGCCGGGAGGCCGTTCCCACCGCCGAGCGCCGCTGCAAGCCGGTTCCAGTCGGCGCTCACGGCCGGAACGACCAACGTCCGGGGCGACGAGTAGCCGACAACGGTGTCTTCCTGGACGTCCCGAACGAACCACTGCGGAGGCTGGAGTTTGGGCGGGTTGCCATCCCCGCGGGGAACCAGGGCAACATGCCCCTCGTCCGGCTTGCCCGGCACGAGTTCGAAGCGCCCCAGGGCGATGCCGGTCAGCAGGATTCGCCAGCGCTCCCGCCACTGCGTGAGGCCCTTCGGTTCCTTTTGCCCCAGCTTTCCCGAGAAGGCCCGGTCAAGCAGGAACTCCACGGCCTGCGGGGTGGGGAGAGTAGTGGGGTCGATGCGATCGTAATCGATGTAGCGATCGGTCGCCGGGATATCCATCCGTTCCAGGGAGCCCGGCTCGACTGCCGCCGGTGCCGTGTCATCACCGCGCAGGGGCGCGGGCAAGAGCCGCCGCGGGCTCGCCGGCTCTTTCCGCACGCGCAGGCGGGTCGTGATCCCGCCGAGGACCGATGCGACGATCGCCCGGAGGGTCTCCTTGGCAGACACCTCGGCTTCCAGGCGCGCTCCCGTGAGCCAGTCATCCAGGGTGAGGAGGCCGTTCTCGAGTCCGCGAGCCTTACCCGCCGCGGCCCAGCTACCGCCGACCTGATCGCGGGCAATCAGGCTTTGCCCCGACGCCGCGATCCGGCGGAGAGCTGCCCACTTGGCGTCGAGGAGCTGATGGAGCAGGTCGAGGACCTCGCGGCGACGCTCGGCGGAGAGACCGTCGAGGGCGGGCACGCGGTGAGCTCGCCTGAACCAGGTGGCAGAAGTCGCCGGGGGGCGGGCGAGGTAGGTCGCGACCCACGACAGTCGCTTGCACAACTCGAGGTTTGCCTCGACAAGGTTGCCGAGCTGCTCGATGGGTTTTGGCGTGGCCGTGTCGCCGCCGAAGAGGACCATCCCCGGAGCGAGCGTGAGAGGACCGTCGGAGGCCTCCTTCCCTTCCAACTCCTGTGCAAGCGGGGCGGCAAACGCATAGAGACCGCGGTCAGGTGGAATCCCGTTGGCGAAGTGGAAGTTCGTCGCCGCCGCCGCGCAGTAGTACGGAAGCGTCAGGTCGTCGTGGACCGCCTGCTGGGTATCGCCCTGCCAAGGCCGCTCCCTCGGCGCCTGCACCGGCTGACCGACGAGGATGGTGGCTGCCGACTTGGCGAGACGCTCGCGAGCGTACACGAGGGCCGACGGCTCCCTGGAACGCATCTGATCGTTTCGTTCGCTGGCCAGTCCCGCGTTGGTGCCAGCCGGATCGTTGAGGGCAAACCAGTTCAAGAGCACTGATGCCATGACCTGGCAATTGTCCCGCCGGGCAAGAAACTCGGTCAGGCTGGGCAGACAGCCCGCGCCCGTGCCTCCCACGACCGATCCGGCGACGAACACCGTCCCGCCTCCGGCCGCAAGGCGGTAGAGGGCCTGTCCGGCCTCGGATGAAGCCTCGGCGCAATAGGCCCCGAAGAACGCCGCGGCAACCGGGGCCTGGCCGTAGTAGCCCTTCGTGAACGACACATCGAGCTGCTTCCGGGTGAAATACAGGGGCCCGTAGTTGGGAGAGACCGCCTCGGCGACGGTGCGGGAGTGCTGGGCCTCGGTCGAGAAGGCCTCGATACTGCCGGGGTCGGCCCATCGGCTTGCGGCGACCTGGTTCAGGCGCTCCCTCTGATGCAGTGCTTCCTGCCATGCGGTCTTCGATGCGCTCGCGGTACTGTCGCGGTCGAGCAGAAAGAGCTGCGGCGGATCGCGCTCGACGAGCACGCCCTGCGCGAGAGCCCAGAGGTCGAGGTACGCCAGCGCGACGTGCTGGCCCGAACCGCCGATGGCGACGAGGTGGTTTCGCGGCATGACTGGACTCCCGGTACTAGCGGATGACGAGACGGGCAAGGGCCGGCGAGACCGCCAGGAGCGCTCCGGCGACCAGCCAGGCAACCGCGAACAGTGGACCGTAGACCGAGAAGTTCGTGCCGAATTCAGCGCTAGTCACGAACGCCCAGACCAGGACTCCACCGCACACCAACACGTACACCACGAGCGCGGTGATGAAGGGGATTCCCCAGAAGTCCCACCAGCCACTCGGCTGCCCCCGCCAGGCTCGGGCCACCTGCCGGCTCCTGTACGCGTGAAGGCCGAGCGAGAGCGCGAACCCGAGGATCCCGGCGATGAACGGGGTCCAGTTCAAGATGTCGTTCGCGTGAACCGAAGCGAAGGGCAACGCCTCGCCGCCGTCCTCCGGCAGAAGCACGTCGACCTGGGCAGCGGCGCGCGTCGCGACGCCGACGAGGGCTGCCGCCGAGATCCAGCCCGGCGGACCGTTCGAGAACTTGCGATTCATTCGGCGTCACCTCGGGCACCGGCACTGCCGATGCGATTACGTGTAACGATCCCGCGCAGGGGTATGGAGGAGGGTGGCCGCCAGGTCTCTTCGCCGGACCCGATACGCCCCTGGACGACGATCTCGACCCGACGATCGGCCTCGCAGGAACCTTCGGTGCTCCGCGAACAGTCACACGTCGAGTCCGCCAGCGGTCGATACGGTCCGAGCGAACGGGTGACGATCCGCGCGAGGATTCGCTCCCGCAGACCTCCCCCTGAGAGCTCGGGGTCCTGGATCACGGCCCGGAAGACCACGTCGTAGACGGCCTTCGCCCGTGTGGCCGCGAGCCCCATCCCGACGTTATTGGCCTCAGCCCAGCTCTCGTAGCCACAGCGATCGGTGTGGCCCTCGATCACGAGAGAATCGAGGCCCACGCCGGCCACCACCGGCTGCTCGGCGACCGATCGTGCGGCCGCCACGACGCAGGGGGCGAGTCGCTCGACCGCCCGATTGGCATCCGGCCGAAGCCGGTCGTCGTTCTTCTCGAAGAGGATGGTGCTCTTCACCGCGAGGCTGCAGCCACGCCGCTCGACGTCCACCCTCGCCTCCCCGAGGCACTTCTGGAGTTGGTTGATGACCGGTCCTCCGAGACCACACGGTTCGGCCTCATCCGGATCGATACCGAGATCGCGGAGCCGCGCGTCGAGCTTGGCCAGCACGGCCTCCTGAGCGTCCAGGCGGTCGTCACGCTCGTTCATCGCCAGGACGATTCCGCCCGCGACGACCAGGGTGCTCACCGCGAGCATGAACATCAGGTCGGAGAATCCGGGCCAGACGTTGATCTCGCGTCTGCTGAACAGCATGGCCGGGTCCCTAGGCGCGAGGCGTATTCTCGCGACGCGGCTCGTCGATGATGTGGTGGACCGTCGTGACGAACTCGACGTTGGCCCGGAGGTCTCCAATCGAATCCGCTAGCGCCCCGCTGGCTCGTTCCAGGGCAGCCAGTGTATCGCCCACGGCGGGAGTGACCGCTCCAGCCTGTTCGCCGAGCTGCGAAACCGTGGCCGAAAGCGTGCGCATGACCTCGTTTGTCGAGGGCCACCGCTTCTGGGCGTCGTCCAGGACCGTGCTGAACTCGCGGACTGCCCCGTTCAGCGCCCGGACGTTGCCCGTAAGGTCCTGGAGCCTGGGGCTCGACTCCTGGATGGCTTCGAGGAAGGAGCGCTTCGCGTCACCGAAGGACTGCTCGCTCAGGGTGTGAAGGCGGGTAACGAGGCTCTGGCTGTGCTGGTCGAACGTCTTCGTCATCTGCGAAACCGACCCGTTGATCGCGTCGTTCGCAATCGTCCGCACGAAGTCCGGAGCCTCCTTCATGGCCTTTTCCAGAAGCTTCGTCTGGTACTCGGAGAGGATCCGATCCATCGCGGCGATCGTGTCGCCGGTGGCCCGCTGCACCCGGTCCTGGGTCTCGAGCAACTGCGCGACAACCCTCGCCGTGCCATCCGCCGCGACACCCAGTTGATGGAAGATCTTGTCGCTCTCCGAGACGAGCCGATGGACGGTTGTCGCGGTTTCCGCCAGGTTCGAGGCGACCGCATCCACGGAGCTCTTCAGCCCACCCATGAGTCCGTTCATCGCTTCCGAAGCGTAACGCGTCTCGCGAACCACCTGGCGCATCTCGGCCGGAATGCGCTCGAGGTGTTCGACAACCCGCTCCGAGAAGGCTCGCTCGAGCGCCTGGACCAGCCGGTCGGTCTGGGCATCGTTGCGGTCGAACTGCTCGCGCCCTGCCGCCCAGGCGGCCGTCAACTCGGCGTTCGTCAGGGAATGCCTCTCGATCGACCGTAGCGCGAAGGTGCCCACAAGGCTGAGCATGGCGGCGGCGCCTAGGGCGAGCCCGGTAGCCGCAAACGCCTTTGGCGCGATGGCGAGGAGCGGTCGAAGGGAGTCCTCTATCGCAACGTTGTGCGTAGAGATCTGAAAGTGCCCGGCGTTGGCGAGCAAGTACCAAGCCGTGCCCACCATCCCGATGACCACGAGGAAGTTGGCGTAGGTGGAGATGGACTCCTGAAAGCTCCCCAGGACATCGCGCCGCCGGTCGTTGGTCAGGATGAGGGCGTCGGCCAGTGTCGCGCCTTCCTTCCCCAGGTGCCGGACGTCCTCCTGCTCCCCGACGGCGACGTGCTGTTGGACCCGGGCGAGCGGGCCAAGGCGGAGGTGAATCAGCGCCAACGCTGCGATCAGCGACTCCGCCACAACGAAACCAACCGGGAGGGCGCGATCGTCCGCCTCGAAATTCCGGAAGATGATGACCAGCACCGCGATTGCGAGTCCCGCTAGGACGCCGAACCCTCCGGCAAAGCTCGCGTTCGCGGCGAGGGGCGTCGCGGGCCTGGTACGAGACGAGGCCGACTCGGGGCTACGCTCGGGGCTCGCTTCGGCCGGGAGAACGACCGGCGTGGCAGAGGCTACGGTACCGGACGGGTTCGAATCGGATGAGTGCGGTGCAGGGTCGATTGGGTGCTCTGGAGTGCCGGCGGAGCCCGGCCCCTGGGGCCCTTCAGCCCCCGCGACCGGACCGACGCCGACGCCAGATGCGAGAGAGGACGCCGGGTATGGAGCGCCGCCGCTCCCGGGCTCGGCCAACTCGCCGATGATGGGGCCGGAAGGCAGGACGTCTTCAGACGACCCAGGACTCGAGCCCGCGGCAAGGGATTCGCCGGCCCAGCCCTCGCCCGCGCCGATGAGAGCCGCGTTTTCATCCGCCACATTCGGCGGCTCGACGGTCTCGGACGCAATCGGGCGCTTGCGCTTTGGACTCATGCGCACGACCTTCCCGCAGCCGTGGCGATGAGCACCTGCGACTGCCCAGCGTGATGAACGACGGTATTTGTCTGGAATCGGACCCCCGACCCGCCGTGAATTAGGACACGGACTGGAAGAGATGTCCAGGGAATCGCCACCGCACGCATCTCGGGCGCCAAGACGAGACGGTTGCGAGCATTCAGATTGACACGTGGGCAAGGTGACGTCGCGATTCCCGGACACCCACCCGTGGGCGTCACCGGACCGGACGCGCCAATAATTTCGGGCATGTCCATTGATTTCCGTCGCTAGTTCAATCCATCGTCCTGGCTGAAGGACGTCTCGCCCAGTCAGGACAAGCTCAAGCCGATCTGCCTTGGCGGCGACGCGTCTGAGTACCTGGACGAACTCGTTCTCGGTCAGCCCGGCGCCGCGGTGACCACCGGAACCGGGGGACCGTCGGGAGAGTGCTTCCGAGCCGGGAGGCGCGTGATGCGGATCGAGTCCGTCGACGCCAGCCGGCCACCGTCCCTTGACGTGGTCCGGGCGCTGTTTCGCGAATACCAGGGCGCCACCCGGACCGACCTGTGTTTCCAGGGGTTCGAGGCCGAGTTGGCGTTGCTCCCGGGCGCCTACGCCCCACCCGCCGGCCGCCTCTTGCTTGCGCTCCTGGACGGCGACCCCGCGGGCTGCGGCGCCATTCGCCCTCTCGCCCCGGGCGTCGCCGAGCTGAAGCGAATGTGGGTCCGCCCGGCCTTCCGTGACGCGGGTTGGGCCGCGCGATGGCGGAGCTCCTCCTCCGGGGCGCCGACGACGAGGGCTACGGCGCGGTTCGCCTCGAGACGCTCGCTTCGATGACGGAGGCACGGGCGCTGTATCTATCGCTGGGCTTCCGCGAGATCCCGCCCTATGACGACAACTCGCGCCCGGGCGTCCGATACATGGAGCGTCGGCCGGAGTGAGCCATCGACCCGCGCGGTGGCGGGTGCGACGTGCGGTGATCCCGAACGCTAAGTACTCCGGACTGCGGCCGGGACCGCCGATCGCCGGATCCTCGGCGAGGTACTGGCCAAGGACGCAAGGCCAGCGCCGTCCGCGAGCTCACCGGGAGCGGGCCCGACGCCGGAGCCACCACCACAGCGCGAGCGCCATCGCCGCGCCGACGCCCGCGATCGGCAGCGCACGGCCGAGGTCGTGATCGAGCAGGGACTCGCCCACCAAGATGAGGGCGGCGCCATACAACCCGGAGATCAGGAACGACATGCCGAAGTAGAGGGGGAACGGCACTCCGGCCACCACGAGGCAGGCGTTCTTGAGACTCGCCGGGACGCCCGGCGCGAACTTCACCGTCACGACGAAGCGAAAGGCCCCCTTGCCCTTCTCGCCGTAGTCGGGGAGTTCACGGCCGTACCGCCGCAGCAGGGACACCAGCCACGGTCGCAACCAGCTCCGCGCGAGCAGGAAGCTCGCGGCCAGGGACCCGGCGAGCGCGAGAGCGGAGCCGACCAGGCCGGTGGCGACGCCGAAGGTGGCGCCCGCGACGAGGAAGAACGGCATGAGCGGCGCGCCGACCGCGGTCAAAGCGCACATCGCAGCAAAGTAGGGCAGCGGCCGCGCTTCCCTCATCCAGGCCGCGAACGCATCGCCGTCCCACACCACCCACACCAGCAGTGCGAGCCCGGCCAAGGCGACCAACGTCCAGGCGCGCCTCATCCACAGGGCTCGGGTCGGCGGGAGCGTGGCTCGCTCCCTCGATCGGCCCGAACGATCCCCCCCTGTGTCAGCGTAGTTGTCGCCTGAGCTGATGACGGAGAGGACGCCGTCGTCGTGAGGGTTTTCCACGAGGGGG
>JAEZJH010000465.1 GCA_023436385.1 Pseudomonadota bacterium | reverse complement strand
GCGACGTCGGTGAGCGCCAGCTCCGCCATCATCCGGCGGGTGTCCTCGCCCGCCGAGCCCAGGTGCGGGAGGAGCACCACGTCGTCCCGGCGGAGGAGGCCGGGATGGACGGTGGGCTCCCGCTCGTAGACGTCGAGGCCGGCGCCGAAGAGGTGGCCGGACTCGAGGGCCGCCACCAGCGCCGCCTCGTCGACCACCGGGCCGCGGCCGGTGTTGATCAGGATGGCGCCGCGCTTCATGCGCGCCAGCTCCGCGGCGCCGAAGGCGTGGCGGGTCTCCGGGGTGAGCGGGCAGTGGACGGAGATCACGTCGGCCCGCGAGAGCAGGTCGGAGAAGGGGACCTTCTCCGCGCCCAGCTCCCGCTCGATCGCCTCCGGGGCCCGGGAGCGCTGGGTGTAGACAACCTTCATCCCGAAGCCGCGGGCGCGGCGGGCCATTGCCTGGCCGATCCGGCCGAAGCCGAAGATCCCGATCGTCTTCCCGGCCAGGTCCTTGCCGAGGAGCATCGTCGGGCCCCAGCCGTGGAACTTGCCGTCGCGTACCATCCGCTCGCCCTCCCGGACCCGCCGGGCCACCGCGAGGAGCAGGGTGAAGGCGATGTCGGCGGTGGCGTCGGTGAGGACGTCGGGGGTGTTGGTCACCCAGATCCCCCGGGCGGCGGCGGCCTTGACGTCGATGTTGTCATAGCCGACAGCGTAGTTGGCCACCACCTGCAGCTTGGGGAGCCCGGCGAGGAGCGCCTCGTCGATCGGATCGGAGAGCAGGGTGACCAGGCCGGCGGCGTTCCTCGCGTTGGCGAGGAGCTCGTCCCGGGTCGGGGCCCGTTCGCCGGGCCAGACGTCGACGTCGAAGTCGGGCCCGAGGACCGCGGCCGGATCGACGGCGAGGCGCCGGGTGACGTACACGAGGGGGCGGGTCATCGGAACAACCTCGCGCGGGGCTCGCCCGGCACGGGCGCCAGGACGGAAGCGGCTCGTCCCGCGGGCACGGCCCGGGCGATCGCCGGGCCGCCGCTTCGGCCGGACCATACACCCGCGGGACACGGGGCCCAACCCGCGGGGAGTGTCGCGGGGTCGCCATCCGCCGGCCTTCGACGCACGGCGGCACGACTCCCCGCGCCCTCGCCGTTAGCATGTTCCGTCATGAGTCACGCACCGGCCGGCCGATTCCCGTACGAGCAGCACGCGAGGCTCGACGACGCCGAGCGGCGCGAGCGCCAGCCCGTGGAGCCAGCGCTCGACGCCCTCGACCTCCAGCCCGACCACGTGGTCGTCGACCTCGGCCCCGGCACCGGTTACTTCGCGGTCCCGATCGCGATCCGCCTCGGCGCGGGCAAGGTGGTGGCCGTCGATCTCGAGCCCCGGATGCTCGCCAGCCTCGCCATCGCCGCCGGCGCCGCCGGGGTCGACGGCCGGGTGGAGCGGGCCCTCGCCTCGGAGGACTCGCCGGCGTTGCCGCTCCCGGGCCGCTCCGTCGATCGGGCGCTGTTGGCGAATCTCTACCACGAGCTTCCCGACCGCCGTGGGACGCTGGGCCAGCTGAGCCGGGTGCTGCGCACCGGCGGTAAGATCGTGGTGATCGACTGGGACCCGGAGGGGACCGCCGTCGCCGGGCCGCCGGTACGCCACCGGATCTCCCCGTCGCAGGTGGAGCGGGAGCTCCGGGACGAGGGCTTCCGGAAGGTCGAGCGGCTCCCGCTCTACCGGGACCACTGGGCGATCCGGGCGGAGAAGTAGGGACGGTCAATCCCGTGCGGGCGCCGGGCCCGGCGCTGCGTCGGTGATCGCCGCGGCGGGCCGGGGTGATCCGGGCTCCGGGGCAGGCTCTCCGATCGACAGCCGGTACAGCGCCTCGACCCGCGCCAGGTCGTCGATCTCCTCGACCGACTTGTCCGGGCGCAGGCGGACGATCCGCGGAAAGCGCAGGGCGTAGCCGCTCGCGTGGCGCGGGCTCCTCTGCACGGCGTCGAAGGCCACCTCGAGCACCACCTCCGGCCGGACCACCACCACCGGGCCGTGTCGCGACAACGCCGACCGCTCGAAGATCCCGGTGAGCTCCCGGATCTCGCGGTCGGTGAGGCCGGAGTAGGCCTTGCCGACGTTGACCAGCCGGTCGCCGGCCCGCACCGCGAAGGTGACGTCGGAGAGCACCGGAGCCCGCTTCCCGTGGCCCCGCTCGGCGGCGGTGACCACCACGTCGAGGGTGGCGAAGGGCCGCTTTACCTTGCGCCAGGCGCCGCCGCGGCGGCCCGCCTCGTAGCGGCTGCCCCGGGCCTTGAGGACCAGCCCCTCGTTCCCCCGCCTTCGGGCCGCGGCGAAGAGCCGGTGGAGGTCGCCCTCGGACCGAACCTCGTGGGCGGCGGAGAGGACCAGGCGCGGCCCGGCGCCGCGGAGGAGCTCGGCGAGCAGCTCCCGCCGCCGCTCCAGCGGCTCGTCGAAGAGGAGCGCGCCGTCGCGGTAGAGGAGGTCGAAGGCGACCAGGGCCACCGGCACCCGGGCACACAGCTCGGCGTTGACG
>JAEZJH010000345.1 GCA_023436385.1 Pseudomonadota bacterium | reverse complement strand
GGGTCGGGCCGCCGGTGCGGCGCCGGGTCGCCGGACCCGGACCGGCGTCGGCGCCGAGGAGCGAACCGGCGAGCGACGCCGGGGCGCGAACCGCGGGGCCAAACGGGGCCGCAACCAGGCCCCGAAGCGGGCCGACGGGGCCAAACGCTCCGGTGAACCCTCCGGACGTCGAGCCAAGTCGGGCAAAGGCGGGGCAAGCGGCCCCGCTCGACGGCGCGGCCGCTAAAAAGAGCAGATTCTTGCCGATCACCTGTCCGCTTTTCGCCTCGGCATCCGTCCTACCGATGGATGCCCGCGGAGGTGAGTCAGGTGGAAGCGCAGAACCCGTCGGAAGAGGTCCAGGTGCGGCTCCTCGTCGTCCGCCCGGAGGACGAGCCGTCGGAGACCCCGGAAGACTATTGCGTCAGCTTGACGTTCTTCCCGCAGACGCCGAGCAACGTGTGGCGATGGGAGTTCCACACCGCCCTGGAGTCGGCGCTCGGGCCGCGGCGGGCGTCTCCGCACTGGCTGGGGCCGAGCCGGGTGGTGTTCCGGTGCCGGCTCGACGAGCTGGTCCACGTCTCGAAGGCCCTGGACGCCGCGAATCGGGTGCACCGGGAATACCGGGCCGAAACCCGCGGCCCCAGCGAGGAGTGGCTGCGCGTCTGCGGCTGAGGCCGCAGGTCTCTCCGGGGGACGCCGCCGGGCCGCGCCAGCGCACGCGGACCCCGGCGGTCGAAGACGGGGGCGCTCGCGTCCGCGGGCGTGGTGAGGGGCGCGGCCGGACGACCGTGGGGGTCGGTGGGCCGCGGCGGGGGAAGGGGACCCGCCGCGTCGCCGGAGGGATCGGCGACACGGCGGGTTCAGGTTGCGTACTGCGTGCGGGGCTTGCGCAACCGGGTGGCGGATGAGCTGCCGACCGCGGGGGGTGTCGGTGCGAAGGCGTCCGTGCGTGAGCGATCGATCAGGGGCCGTAGTAGCAGCCGGTTTCGGCGCAGCTGCCGGCGTCCATTTCTCCCTCCTCGCCCGCGCCCCAGTGCCAGCCGAAGACGCCCTTGTAGGTCCAGGGCGCGACGTCGGGAACGGTCCAGTCGAACCACATTCCCCATCGGTACTGGCTGATGCTGTTGCAGTTGCTGCAATACGCGGGTTTCGGGTGGCGGAGGGCCTTGCCGTCCTTGTCGGTGAAGAAGGTCTCGGTCTTCAGCTTGTTCCAGCCCCGCTCGTCCCAGCAGTACCAGAAGAGCACGTACCAGTCGCAGATCTCCTCCCACCGCTTGTAGCCGCCCCGGACCTGGAGGGTGCGGGTGCCCACCTCCCGGTAGAAGTAGCCCTGGGCGTACGACTTGCCCTGGATCAGGAACTCGTCGTTCGAGGCGGTGGCCATGGCCATCCGCGCCGGCGCGGCGGAGAGCGTCCGGAACGAGGCGAGCGGGTGGGGGTCGCACTTCGACTCGTCGACGCAGAACTCGTCGTCGCCGACGAGGAAATAGCCCTTTTCCCCGCCGAGAAAGGCCTTGAGCGGCGAGTCGACGGCGACGCAGGTCTCCGTAGCGGGATCTCGAACACACGGCTCGTCGAGGACGTCTACGAGGCCGGTGAAGCCCTTCAACTCGCCGGTCTCCTCGTCGAAGATCGGCTCGGCGTTGAGCTCCTGGGTCAGGAAGTCGAAGAGCTCGTTCATGTCCGCGAACTTGCGGGGATCCTCGGGGGTAGGCAGGTAGGGGCGGAAATTCGTGGCGTCGAAGGTCACTTCCCCCGGGTCCTGGCCGGGACGGATCTCGATCTCGTTCCCGGGGATCTGGGCACTCGCCGACGCGGAGAGGAGGCAGGCGACCAGCGGGAGGAAGGCGCGGGTTTTCTTCACGGGCTACTCCTGAGTTGAAACGCGACCGCCCGCTGGCGGCGGGCGAGCGCGGAACCCTGTTGTGGATCGTCTCGCCGGCAGGAAGGCCTGCCGGCCAACTTCGTCAAAACACCCACGTTGCTCCGAGGCCCCAGCGGGTCCTCGTCTCGATCGGCGGCGGGCCCTCGAAGGCGATGGCGGCATGGCCGTCGAGGAAGAACCCGTTGCCGAGCTCGAACTGCGCCAGCGGTCGGAAGCCCCGGTGCAGATCCAGAGCCGAGCCCACGATGATCGCGAACTCGGACTCCTCGAGCATCGATCCCCGGTCCGTCTTGGCCGCGATCCCGGGGGAGAGGACGAGACGCTCGATCGGACGGAGTAGCAGACCGGCCTCGAAGGACGCCAGCCATTCCTCGAAGTCCCCGAAGCGTTCTCCCTTGACGCTCGTCGAGTCAGAAAACCAGATCGACGTCACTGCCGAGACGCCGGCGACGAACGCATGGTCGGCCGAGAGGGGCACCCGGAGCTGCAGGCCGGCAAACGGGTAAACCGCCAGGAGGCCGTCTTGGCTGGTGACGGGAAGGTCACCGATTCCCAGGTGAGTCAGTAACTCGACGGAATGCGCTTCGCCGATTCGATAGGACACCCGGGGCAAGGGCAGCACCCCGAGTTCCACTCGATCGGTCAACCCCACGGTTAGACCGGGTGCGAACCAGGGTCCCGACCGCGACGGCAGGACCCATGCGTCCCGCTGCTCCCCGAGGGCGAACTGCACCTCCCAGGTCCCGGCGGGTAGGGAGGTTCGAAGCGTGGGCGGGAGCGGCTCGGCGGCCTTGGCCCGGAGTACCGGCGTGTCCACCTGGGTGAGCGAGGTCTCGCGAACCCGCAGCGCCTGGCCCGAAGCGACCTTCACCTCCGCGGCGAACGTCTGGTCTCCGCTCCTCCGGCGGAGCAGGTACTTTCCGGGGGGAAGGGCGAGGGTCATCTCGCGGGGGCCAGGAGGGGTCTCGAGGACCACCAGGGCCTGGTCGAGCCGGATCACCTGGAGCGGGCCCTCCTGCTGCGCGAGCTCGACGCGGGGCGGGGCGCCGGCCAGGTGGGCGAGCGGGATGTCGGCCCGGCCCCGGAGGTTCTTGACGAAGCTCGGGTGCTGGGGCGAGGCGGCGTAGATCGCGCTGTCCCGGAGGGTGCCGGCCTTCGCGTACTCGAAGGCCTCGTCGAGGGTGACCACACCGTCGCCGTTCCGCTCGGCACCGCCGCGGAGCCCGGCGACCAGATGGTGGGTGAAGAAGGAGCCGCCCAGCCGCTCGTACTCGTGGGCGTTCTCCGCACCGCTGGAGGCGGCGAGCAGGGCGGAGCCCTCGGCGCCCAGGGTGAACGGCACCTGCACCACGAACGGCTCCGCCTCGCGGATGCCCTTGGCGCCGGTCCAGGCGCCACCGCTACAGGCGTCGACCACGCCGACCCGCAACGACACCCGGGGATCCTCGAGGCGTCGCTTCAGCTCGTCGAGGGGCAAGGGCCGGCCGTCGGGATAGAGCGCTGCCGTGTCGGAGTGGCCGGAGAAGTAGAAGAAGAGGAGGGCCTCCTCGCTGTTCTCCAGGGTGGCGAGGGCCGCGTCGAGCCGGCGGAGGACCACCTCCGGCGCCGGGTCGAGGAGCACGTGGACATCGCCCGGGGCAAAGGCGGCGACGTCGACGAGGGCCGCGGCCACCTCCCTGGCGTCGGCGTGCGCATAGCGGAGGGTGGACCGGCCCGGCGGCGCCTCGTTGGCCCCGACGACGATCGCCAGGCGTCGCGCCGGCGCGGTGCTCGCGTGGGCATTCAGCGCGGAGCCGGCGAGAGCCGCCGCCAGCACCAGAACGGTCAACCTGGGCCGGAAGCACGGCCACGGAAGACGTCGGGCGTTATGCGCCAGGGACCGGCAGAAGCGGTTGAAGAGGAACCGTGCCATCAGAAGGTCCAGGTGGTGCCGGCCGAGTACAACTCGGTCCATTCATGGGAGTTCGTCGAGAAGGTGAAGCCGGCGTTGCCGTCGACCGACCAGCTAGGGCCGAGGTGGACGCGGACGAGTGGACGGGCGCGACCTGCGATCGAGGAGCCAGCGCCGAGGAAGAGCGTGCCGCCCTCGGCCCTGGCCTCATTCCGTTCGACGAACGCGACGGAAGGCGACAGCGTGAGGTGTCGGCCCAGCGTCATGCTCCAACCCAAGGCACCCCCGAGGCGGACCTCGTCGAAGGATCGCGCACCACTTCCGCCACCCAGGACGAGTCGTGTCGCACTGCCGATAGAGCCAAACACCGCCTGGCCGTTTCCGACCTCTTGGTGGATGGCGATCGCGGCCTGCGGAGATACCTGGCGGTTGCCGTCGTTGCGGTTTCCAAATCCGGCGACACCCACCGAGGCAACCAGTTCCGTTCCTCCTGCGGTTCCGAAACGGTAGGCGAGCTCCGGCATGATCAGCGAGAGCTGCCAGTGGTCGCCGAGGCCCACGGCAACCCGAGGCAGGACCATCAGGTCTGCGCCGGCTTCCTCCGAGTAAGGCAGCGGAACCACCCCCCCCTCCATCCCCACCTCCCAGGTGCCGGCGGGGAGGGTGGTGGCCAGCACCGGCGGCGCGGAATCGCTTCCCTTGGTCGCCAGGCTCGGCGTGCCGACCAGGACCAGGGACTCCTCGCGGATCTCGGCCGAGCGGCCGGCGTCGACCTGGACCTCGGCGGCGAAGGTCTCGCCGTGGGAGCGGCGGCGGACGACGTACTTGCCGGGCGGGAGGACCAGGGTGGTGTGGCGCTCGCCGGGAGGGATCTCGAGGACCACCAGGGCCTGGTCGAGGCGGATCACCTCGAGCGGACCCTGGCGCTGGACGACGTCGATCCGGGTGGCGGCGCCCCCGAGGCGGGCCAGGGGGAGGTCGCTCCGGCCCCGGAGGTTCATCACGAAGCTCGGGTGCTGGGGCGTGGTGGCGTAGATGGCGCTGTCGCGGAGGGTGCCGGCCTTGGCGTACTCGAAGGCCTCGCCGAGGGTGACCACCCCGTCGCCGTCGCGCTCGGCGGCGCCGCGGAGGCCGGCGACCAGGTGGTGGGTGAAGAACGAGCCGCCGATGCGCTCGTACTCGTGGGCGTTCTCGGCGCCGCTGGAGGCGGCGACCAGGACGGAGCCCTCCGCACCCAGGGTGAAGGGCACCTGCACCACGAACGGCTCCGCCGGGTGGATCCCCTTGGCGCCGGTCCAGGCGCCGCCGCTGCACGCGTCGACGATCCCGACCCGCACCGAGGCCCGGGAATCCTCGAGCAGGCGTCTCAACTCGTCGAGGGGCACCTCGCGGCCGCCGGGGTAGAGGGCCCGGGTATCGGAGGGGCCGGAGAAGTCGAAGACGAGGAGCGCCTCGGGCTGGGCGGCCAGGCCGGCGAGGGCGGTGTCGAGCGCGTCGAGCACCTCGCGGGGCGACGGGTCGAGGTGGACCTGGACGTCCTCGGGGCCGAACCCGGCCACGTCGACCAGGGTGGACGCGAACGAACGGGCGTCGGCGTGGGCGTAGCGCAGGGTGGTCCGGCCGGAGGGGGCCTGGTTGGCGCCGACCACCACCGCGATCCGCCGGGCGGGCTGCGGTCCGGCCCCGGCGCTCCCCGGGGCGAGCACCGCCCCCGCGCCGATCGCGAGGAGACACACCAGCTGACGCAGCTGCCGGCGCAGGTCGCGGCCGGCGAGGTTCCAGAAAAAGGAACGCAAGCCGGGGGTCGCGGAGGACGGGGCCCGGGGGCCGGTGGACGACGTCCGCACGGTGGCCGCGGCGCTGGCCGGAAACAGGCCATCGAGCCGGAAGGGCGTCCGGGCGGAGGCGTCGACCGGTACGACGTGCCGGGACTCGACCGGCCCGGCCGGCGACCCCTGCCGTTCACCGGGAGCCGGCGGGAGGGGGGGGCCGTGGGCGCTCGGGGCGACACCGTCGGCCGGCCCGGCAGCAGGGCAGGGGG
>JAEZJH010000214.1 GCA_023436385.1 Pseudomonadota bacterium | reverse complement strand
GACCAGCCGCGGCGCATCGGAGGGGAGCGCCCGCGCCGGGGCGTCGGGCGTCTCGGCCTGGCCGGCCGCGGTCGCCGGCAGGGAGAGCATCGCGAGGAGCAAGGCGACGCCGCCCGCCCGGGAGAGGGAACGCATCATCCGGCGCATCCTAATGAAAACAACGCGCGGTGGGTAGCACGGAGCCCGGAGGGCGGAGCCAACCAAACGAGCCCCGCGCCCGGCCACGCGAACCGGAGCGCCGGACCGACCGAGCGCCGGGCCGCGGGCTCCCCGAGGATCCCGATCCCCGCCCGGAAGGTCCGACCGGGGCCGGCCGCGCCGTCAGCGGGCGAGGACGCCTCGCAGCCACTCGCGGAGGCCCTCGGCCAGCTCGGGCCGCTTCAGCGCGTACGCCACGTTCGCCTTCACGTATCCCAGGCGGTCGCCCGCGTCGTAGCGTTCGCCCTCGAAGCGATAGCCGAGCAGCTGGCCCTCTTCGGCGAGGACCGCCAGGGCGTCGGTGAGCTGGATCTCGCCGCCCACGCCCTTCGGCGTGGTCCGGAGGATCTCGAAGATCCGCCCGGGGAGGACGTAGCGGCCGATCACCGCCAGCCGGGACGGCGGCTCCGTCTTCGGCTTCTCGACCAGGCGATCGATCGCCATGGTTCGCTCGTCGAGCATCCGGCCGGCGGCGATGCCGTAGAGGTGCGTCTCCGTGGCGGGCACCTCCATCAACGCGATCACGCCCTTGCCGGTCCGCTCGAAGACCTCGACCAGCTGCCGGACCGCCGGGACCCGGGAGTCGATCAGGTCGTCGCCCAGCACCACCGCGAACGGCTCGTCGCCCACCACCGGCGCCGCCTGCAGGACCGCATGTCCCAGGCCCAGGGCCTCGTGCTGCCGGACCGAGGTGATCCGCGCGAGCCGGGTGACCGCCCGGAGTCGCTCCAGCTCCTGAATCTTGCTCCGGGCGGCCAGGTTGGCCTCGAGCTCCGGCGAGAGGTCGAAGTGATCCTCCATCGCGCTCTTGCCCCGGGCGGTGACCAGGATCACGTCCTCGATCCCGGCGGCAGCGGCCTCCTCGACGTTGAGCTGCAGCGTCGGGACATCGACGATCGGCAGGAGCTCCTTGGGCAGGACCTTGGTCGCCGGGAGGAACCGGGTACCGAGGCCGGCGGCGGGGATCACGCACTTCTTCACCTGGCCCGACATTCGCTCTCCTGGAAGGGGATCCGGATGGGGTGGCCCGACCCGGTTGGTCGGACGGTCGCCCGGTAGGATAGAGCCCGCGCGCTGCCGGGCCAACGGCGAAAGCCGGCCTGGCGCTCGGGGTCCGTGGTGTCGGAGGCCCGTGGTACGGTGCCGCCGTGCTGGTCGAAGTGGCGGTCGGCGCCCCGGTCCGGGGCACGTTTACCTACGAAGCGGCGGGGGCCGAGGGGCTGGTCCCCGGCCGCCGTCTGATCGTGCCCTTTGGCCGGCGCCGGGCCATCGGCTTCGCCCTGGGTCCCGCCGCCGCCCCTCCCCCCGGGGGCGCCAAGCCGGTGGAGCGGGTCCTCGATGACGGACCGCTCTTCCCGCCGGACGTCCTGGCCCTGGTTCGTTTTGCCGCCGACTACTACCTCTACCCGCTCGGGGAGGCGCTCCGGCAGGCACTGCCTCCCTCGCTGGGTCGGCTCGGTCAGCCGGAGGGGCCGAAGCCCTCCCTGGCGATCACCGTGCGGGCCCGGGCGACGGCAGAGGTGGCGGCGGCCGCCCTCTCCCGCTCCCCGGCCCGGGCCGCGCTCTTCGAGCACCTCCTCGCCCGGGGCGGGGAGGTCTCCCTCGAGGAGCTGCGCGCCGCGGTGAAGGGGGCCGGGCCGCTGGTGAAGGCGCTCGAGGAGAAGGGCCTGGTCGAGCTCCGGCGGGACCTCAAGGACGAGGACGGCGGAGCCCGGCATACCGATCCCGCGGCCTTCGGCGGCGGCCCCGAGCCGACCCCCACCGCCGCCCAGGCCACGGCGTGCGCGGCGATCCTCGGCGCGGCCGGCGGCTTCGCCCCGTTCCTCCTCCACGGGGTCACCGGGTCCGGCAAGACGGAGGTCTACCTCCGGACCATCACCGGCGTCCGGAAGCAAGGCCGCGGGGCGCTGGTGCTGGTCCCGGAGATCGCCCTCACCCCGCAGCTCGCCGGCCGCTTCCGCGCCCGGTTCGGGCGGGAGGTGGCGGTCCTCCACAGCGGGCTCACCGATCACGAGCGGGCCGTCGAGCACCGGAGGCTGCTCGCCGGCGAGGCCCGGATCGCGGTGGGGGTCCGGTCGGCGGTGTTCGCGCCGGTGGCCGACCTGGGGGTGATCGTCGTCGACGAGGAGCACGAGCCCTCGTTCAAGCAGGAGGAGAAGCTCCGCTACCACGCCCGGGATCTGGCGGTGTACCGGGCCCGCCTGGCCGGCGTCCCCTGCGTGCTCGGCTCGGCGACGCCGTCGCTGGAGACCCTGCGAAACGCCCGGGAGGGCAAGTACCGGCTCCTCGAGCTGCCGGAGCGGGTCGACGCCCGGCCGCTCCCGGCGGTGGAGCTGGTCGACCTGGCGCGGCGGCGGCGGGGACCGGGGC
>JAEZJH010000151.1 GCA_023436385.1 Pseudomonadota bacterium | reverse complement strand
CCGGTGGAACAAGGAGGCCCTCCGGGCCGCCACCCCGGTGATCGCGGCCGGCGGCCCGGCGACCCCGGCGCTCCTCGCCAAGCTCTCCCGGGTCAACGACCTCAGCGTCGCCGTGGACGACTGGGTCTACGAGACCGCCGCCGCCTGGATGGACCGGGAGAAGCTGGTCGGGATCGTCGGCGGCGATCACTCGGTCCCGCTGGGCGCGATCCGCGCCGCCGCGGAGCGCCACGAGGACCTGGGCGTCCTCCACCTCGACGCCCACGCCGACCTCCGCCGGGCCTACGAGGGCTTCGTCGGCAGCCATGCTTCGATTTTCTACAACGTGTGTGAAGACATCCCGGTGAAGCGGCTGGTGCAGGTCGGTCTCCGGGACCTCTGCGAGGAGGAGTTCGACTACGCCCGGGCCAGCGGCGGGCGGATCGTCCAGCACCTCGACGCCGAGCTGTTCGCCGGGCGCTTTGCGGGCACGCCGTGGACGAAGCAGGTGGACCGGATCGTCCGGGACCTGCCCTCCCGGGTCTGGCTCTCCTTCGACATCGACGGCCTCGATCCCACCCTCTGCCCGCACACCGGCACGCCCGTCCCCGGCGGCCTCTCCTTCCCCGAGGCGTGTGCGCTGGTGGCCGGGGTGGTCCGGAGCGGCCGCCGGATCGTCGGCTTCGATCTCTGCGAGGTGGCGCCGTCGCCCGAGGGCGACGAGTGGGACGGCAACGTCGGCGCCCGGCTGCTCTACAAGATGATCGGCTGGGCCCTCCGCAGCGAGGCGGTGCCGGCGAAGAAGCCCCGCGCGGCGCGGAAGCCCCGGGCGAAGTCGGCGCGCTGATCCCGCGCTAGGCCAGGTCCCAGAGCAAGACCTCGGTGCCGGTGAGGGCCCGGAGGCGAAGCGGCTCGGCGGTGATGATCCGGGCCGCGTCGCCATGGCCGAGGCGCTCGCCGTTGACGTCGACGACGCCGGCGATCACGTGGAGGTAGAGCCGGCGGCCGTGGACCGGCGCGTGGGACAGCTCCACCTCCGCGTCGAGATCGCCCAGGTACAGCGAGGCGTCCTGGGCGATCGGCAAAGCGCCCCCGCCGCCGTCGGGCCCGACCACGCGCAGGAGCCGGTTGGTCCGGGTCTCCTTCGGGAAGGTGCCCTGGTGGTAGGCCGGCGCCAGGCCCTGCTGCCGCGGGAGCACCCACATCTGCAACAGGTGCACCCGCTTGTCGCGGGAGGCGTTGTATTCGGAGTGCACCACGCCGGTCCCGGCGGTCATGTGCTGCACGTCGCCGGGCCGCAGCAGCCCCTCGCCTCCGCTCGAGTCCTTGTGCGCCAGCTCGCCGTGGAGGACGAGGGTGACGATCTCCATGTCGCGGTGGGGATGCGACGGGAAGCCCTCGTTCGGCTCCACCACGTCGTCGTTGAAGACCCGGAGCGCGCCGAAGGAGACGTTGTCCGGATCCCAGTACTCCGCGAACGAGAACGAGTGGCGGGTATCCAGCCAGCCATGCCTGGCGTGAAAGCGGGTTTCCGACCTACGCACGTCGAACAAGGCGTCCTCCTCGTCCCGGTGCCCCGAAAATCATGGCCACGGGCCGGCCGCGCCGACATGCCGGGCGCCCGTCCGGTCTGCCGGGGTACCGGTTCGTGAGATGACGTGGGAGCGAGCCGCTCATGCGTCCCTCGCCCCGGCCATCGGGCAGCGGCCGCCGGGGCCGATCAGGCCGCAGGGCCGGAGGCGCCCGGGCTCCAGGGCCCCGCGCACCAACTCGGCGAGGGCGCCGATCAGCTCCGGGTCGTCCTGCGGCGCCGGCACCCGGTGGTAGCCCTTGATCCCGGCCGCGATCGCCTGGTCGCGGATCAGCATGTCCAGCTCGAAGAGCGTCTCCACGTGCTCGGTCAGAAAAGAGATCGGCACCACCAACACGTCCTCGACCCCGCGCCCGGCGAGGTCGGCGAGGGCCTGCTCGGTGGGCGGCTCCAGCCACTTCACCCGGGTGGCGCGGCTCTGGAAGGCGATCGAGTGGGCGAGCCCCCGGGGCAGCCGGGCCATCACCCCGGCGACGGTCGCCTCCACGTGGGCCAGGTACGGGTCCCCGCGCTCGATCACCTTCATCGGCAGGCCGTGGGCGCTGAAGAGGACGTGCGCCCGTTCGCGCCGCGGCGGCGGGAGCGTCTCCAGGGTGGCGCGGATCCGCTTCTCCCAGGCGGCGAGGAGGCCGGGCGCGGTGGGGAAACAACAGATCTCGTGGAGCGGCAGCCCGGGCGCCTTCCGGGCCAGGACCCGCCGGAGCTCCCGCATCGCCGAGAGCGAGGTGGTCCGCGACCGCTGCGGATAGAGCGGCAGGGCCACCACCCGCTCCGCGCCGTCGGCGACCAGCCGGTCGACCGCCTCCTCGATGAACGGGTGCCAGGCCCGCATGCCGACGTAGGCGCGAAAGCCCTCCCCCAGCGCCCGCTCGAGGGCCGCGCCCTGCTCCGCGGAGAGCGCGACGATCGGCGATCGACCGCCGATCTTGGCGTAGTTCGCCCGGCTCTCCTCCGCCCGGGCCCGGGAGAGCTTGCGCGCGAAGGCCTTCTGCCAGAGGAAACCCAGCGGCAGCTGGATCACGTCGGGGTCGGAGAAGATGTTGTAGAGGAACGGCTCGACGGCCTCGAGGGAGTCGGGCCCCCCGAGGTTCATCAGCACCACGGCGGTGAGCGGCGTCGCCATCCGGCCGTTCTAACACTCCGGGCCCGCCGTCGCCCGGGTTGATCCACCGGCGGGCGAGCGGGTGGTCGGGCCGGCGCCGAGAAAGCCAAAGCGGACGGTGACCCGGAGAACTTCCACGGATCTCCGCGACCTTGCGGCACCCCCCGGACGCTCCATCGTCGCCCGGCGAACTCCCCACCATGGCGCACCGCGACAAAACCCCTGGACTTTTGCCGCGGTGCGACGCGGCTGCGGGGTTGCGGCCCCGGTTGCTGCTGGTGCAGGATGCGCGCCCGCGGACTCGCCGGGGAGCGTCCCCGGGCAGGAGGATCGGTGCGCAGAGTCGGAATCTTCGGGTGGGGTGTGGTCGCCCCCAAGAGCCCCAACATCGACGCGTTCGAGCGGAACCTGTCCTCGACGGAGAGCTGGCTCTCGACGTTCGACGGGTTCGGCCCCAACAACTTCCTCGTGGGAATGCCGGAGTTCCGCTTCGAGGACTACAAGGAGTGGGTCGACGCCCGCTTCCCGCCGAACCGCTTCCCGACGCTGGCCCGGAAGATGGGCCAGCCGACCCAGTTCGCGATCGGCGCCTTCGTCCAGTCCCTCGCCCAGAACCCGGGGATCGAGGAGGAGCTGCAGAAGCTGGGCCTGAAGGCCCACGTCTACGTCGGCTCGGGCGTCGGCGACATCCCCACCAGCTACGACTTCTCCCTCCGCCTCCACCGGGCGCAGCGCCGCTGGGATCGGTTCTGGGCCGACCCGGCCCGCAACGCCGAGCACCGGGCGTTCCTCGAGCTGTCCCCGGAGGAGCGGCAGGCCCGGACCGACGTGCCGCCGGCCCCCGAGACCGTGGCCGACGAGGACGAGCGCGAGGAGGCCGAGGAGGCCTACTGGCACTTCTGGGCCGGCCGCTCCGCCGAGCTCGGGCAGTACCTCGCCGAGCTGAAGGAGATCGAGGGCCTCTCCGTCGAGGGCGACGTCGAGTCGGCGAAGCTCGCGGTGATCAAGGAGAAGCGGGTCCGCACCGCCAAGCTCCAGAAGAAGTGGGCCGCGCCCCAGGCGCCCTGGGCCTGCGTCCCCGCGGAGATCCTCTGGAACATCCACAACGCGCCGGCGGCCCAGGTCTCGATGCTGGGGAAGATCCACGGCGCCACCTTCGCGCCGGTGGCGGCCTGCTCCACCTTCGGCTACGTGCTCCGGCTGGCGATGAACGCGATCCAGAGCGGCGAGGCCACCGCGGTGGTGATGGGCGCCACCGATCCGGCGCCCCATCCGCTCCTCGTCGGCGGCTTCTACGACGCCCGGGTGATCAGCGCCGACCGGGAGGTCTCGAAGCCCCTCACCGGGCTCCGGGGCACCCACGTCTCCGGCGGTTCGGTGATCTGGATCCTCGGCGACTACGACCACTTCACCAAGCTGGGGATGAAGCCGCTCGGGATGGAGCCGGTCTCCGTGGGCTGGAGCGCCGACGCCTACCACCTGATCACCCCGACCACGGAGGGTCCGACGGCGGCGATGAAGCAGGCTTTGGTCCGCGCCGACGCCCGCCCCGAAGACGTGGTCCACTGGGACATGCACGCCACCGCCACCCCGGGCGACGCCCTCGAGGTGGAGACGCTCCGCAGCCAGTTCGGCGAGCACGTCACCGTCGCGGCGCGCAAGGGCACCTTCGGTCACGGGATGAGCGCCGCCGGCGGCTGGGAGCTGACCGCGATGTACCTGGGCTACCAGCGGGGCCGGCTCTTCCCCACCACGCTGGTCCGCGAGAAGCTCAACGCGGAGATCGCCAAGGTGCACACCAACTTCGTCTACGACGCCGAGGTTTCGGCGCCGGACGGCCTCGCCGGCAAGGCCTCGATGGGCATCGGCGGCCTGAACGCGATGGTGCTCTCCCGGCCCTGGAAGCCGTAGTCGCTCGCGACGCATCGCGCCACACCACGGCCTGCCCCGGACCCCCGGGGTGGGCCGTTCGCTTTTCGGCGTTCGGGGCTTTTCGATGCGGCGGCCCGGGGTCCGGGGTGGCTAGGCTGGCGGTGTTTTCATTTCCCTGGGGGGGAAACACCGATGGCCGAATTCGAGAAGACCGTGGTCGACGGGGTGGCCGGGCTCCGCGCGCTGGTGGGGAAGGAGCTGCCGCCCGGCCCGTGGCACACCCTGAAGTTCGAGGAGATCCTCGCCTTCGCCGACGCCACCGACGATCACCAGTGGATCCACGTGGACCGGGAGCGGATCGCCCGCGAGTCGCCGTTCAAGCAGCCGATCGCCCACGGCTACTTCTCGGTGTCGCGGATCGCCGGCCTCTTCTTCGAGCAGCTCGAGCTGGCCGGCGTGGGGATGGTGGTGAACTACGGCCTCAACCGCGTCCGCTTTCCGGCGCCGCTCCCGGTCGACTCCGCCTACC
>JAEZJH010000551.1 GCA_023436385.1 Pseudomonadota bacterium | reverse complement strand
CCCGGGGCCAGAGGTCCCGGGACGCCGCCAACCGGTCGAGCGCCCGGGTGGAGACCCCCTCCTCGCCGACGATTCGCGCCAGGTCCCGGGCGAGGCGGCGAACCGCGGGCGACGGCGCACCGACGTCCCGGTCGACGAGCTGCACCGGGGGGATCACGAGCGACCTCCCGCCGAAGAATTCGAGACATCGCCTGCGGCCGACACGAGTCTCGCCGGCCCGCCGTCGGGGCCGGCGTTGGCGGCCTCGAGCGCCCGGGCCCGCGCCGTCGCGGTCCGGTCGAGCCGCTCCTGCAGCCACCCGGCCAGCGCCACCAGCGGCACCCGGGTCGGACAGACCGCCTCCGCGTCGCGGTAGGCCCGGGGGACGATCGCGTCGAGCGCGCCCCGGGCGTGGCCCAGCTCCACCGACGACCGCGCGTAGCGGAGCGGCACCAGCGCCGCGCCGCCGTAGACCGCCTTGGGAAGCCGCGTCAGCTGCCCGTCGAAGGCGTCGCAGAGCCCGCACCCGATACAGCGGCCGGCGGCCGCCAGCATCGCCTTGTCTGCCGGCGTGGTGGGGACCAGCCCCTCGGGCGCGTAGTGGGCGAGGAACTTCTCCTTCCCCCGCGGCCCGGCGTCGAACACCCGCCGGAGCGGATGCGCCACGAGCGCCCGCCACGCGAGGTAGCCGTCGGCGGCGAGCCGTTTCCACGGGCCCATCCGTCCCCCCCGCGCCGCCCCCCGGCGGCGTGCATCGCCAGGGCCCTCCCGCCTAAGCGGAGGCCCGGACCCCGCCGGAGCCACGCGACCCGCGGCCCCGGCCCTTCGTCGGCCATGCCCTTCGGTCGCTACCACCGCCGCCCGGACGGCGCAATGCCGCCCGGCGGGGCGTCATGCGGCGACCAAACCCCCATGGTAGGGTCGCCCGATGCGCCGACCGCTCCCGCCTCTCGCCGTCGCCGTTCTCCTCGCGGTCGCGTGTGCGCCCGACGCCGGCCCGGTGGACATGGCGGTGCTCGCTCCCGACCCGGCCACCGGGGCCTACCGGCTCGAGGTGGTGCGGATCGAAACCCTGGAGGACGTCCCGGCGCTGCGGGGCGCGGCGGCGACGCCGATCGGCGGCGCGTCGATCGTGGTCGATCCGTACCGCCTCGGCGACGCCCGGACCGCGGCGGAGTTCCGGGAGCGGGTGCTCCGGGATCCCGGCGGACCGGTGGAGGCGCAGTTCATCGAAGCGGACGGGGTGCTCTGGCCGGCCGACTTTCACACCCTCAACCTGGCCACGGCCTACCGGAATTTCGAGGTGGCCCGGGGGTACGCGGTGGCCCGGGGCCTGGCCCCGGAGAGTTCGCTCGACCGGATCCCGTTCTACTACTTCCCCGATTTCCGCTGGCGGCTCGGCGTTGACGATCCCGGGCGTCCCGCCGCCGACAATGCCGCCTACTTCACCCCGCTCCGGTCCTTCCTGCTCCTCCCCTTCGCCCAGCTGCAGGAGATCCCGCTGCCGATGAACCTCGGGGTGATCGCCCACGAGTACGCCCACGCGATCTTCGACGCGGTGGTCCACGGCGGCGTCTTCCCGCCGCCCTACTCGCTCCGCTGGAGCGCCGGCGCCTCGGGGCTCCGACTCCTGGGCGCGCTGGAGGAGGGGTTCGCCGACGCCTGGGCGGTGGGGGCCAGCGGGGACCCCAACTACGCCGCCCACTCGATCCCCGGGGTCACCGGGACCGACCGGGACGTGGCGGCCTTTCGGCCGGAGCGCCACTGCTACTCGCCGGCGGCCTTCGCGGCGGACCTCGCCCGGTCGCGGACCTGCGCCGATGGCGGCGATCGCTTCTGGGCGGCCCGGCAGTACGAGCTGGGCACGGTGTTCGCCGCGGCGCTCTGGCGGGCGGGACGGGAGCCGGGCACCGACTACGACCGGGTGATCGACGCGGTCTTCGCCTCCTACCGCGACGTCGGCGAGGCGAGCTTGGCCCGGGCGATCGCCGACGACCCCGGCGGCAACGCCTTTGGGGACCTGGCGGTGCCGGCCCGGGCGCTGGTGGCCGGAGCGCCCGACGAGCCGACCCGCCTCGCCCTCTGCCGCGCGCTCGGCGAGCGGCTCGGCCTCGTTCCCACGGGCTGTACCGGCGTCGCGCCGGCGCTCGACGGTTGCGGCGGCGTTGTCCTGCCGCGGGGCGAGTGCCAGTGAGCGCCATGCCAAGATTTCCAATTATTCGATGGATCGAAGCGGGGAGCCGGAAGGGCGGAGACGCCATCTCGACGCCCGCGCCGAGAACGCCGGTCGTTCTCCTGCTCGGCCTGTTGGTCGCGCTCGGACCCATCCCCGCCGTGGCCGACCCGGCGCCGACCTTCGAGGTGGCCGGCACGGCGGGCCTGGTGCTCGCCGCCGATCCCCGGGGCGACGGTCCGGAGCCGCGCCCCGGCTACGGGCTCCGGGCCGGCGCCGATCCGGGTCTTCTCCCCCGCCCCTGGTTCGCGCGGGTGGAGGCCCTCTGGCTGCACGTGGCGTGGGAGGACGGGACCCGGGCGGTGAACGTGGCCACCGCGGTGGACACCTTCGGGCTCCCCCTCGCCCTGGGCTACGAGTGGAGCGGCCGATCCTGCGCGGACCGGAGCGCGGGGCCCGGATGCTGGTGGCTCGCCCCGTACCTGGCCGCGGGCCCCTCGCTGGTCCGCACCGGCGTCCGGTACCACGTGGCCGATCCGGTGACGGAGACCAGCGACAAGAAGGACCTCGCCGCCCTCGATCCGGGCGCGGTCTACGGGGCGGGCGCGCGCCTCGCCGCCGGCGTCGGAGGAGGCCTCGCCCTCTCCCTGCGCCTCGACGTCCTCGGGTTGCGGCGGGGCGTGGCCGACGACCTCGCCCTGGCGGGCGCCCTGGGCGTGCTCTTCTGACGAAGTGGTCGCCCCGGAACCGGTCCCGCGCGAAGATCGCGCCGACGCGGCCCTCGGGCCGCTCCGTGCCTACCATTCCGCGGTGCCGGAGCGTGAAGCGGAGCCAATCGCCGTCGAACCCCTCCCCGCCCCCGGGACGAGGCGGCCCCTCCATCGCCGCGCCGTCCCCGGGCCGGCAGGCGGCGGCCCGGTCGAGCCGCGGAGCTACATTCCCGATCCCCGGGTGGCGGTGGACGGCAACCGGGTCCGGGTGCTGCAGGACGGCCTCGAGAGCTACCCGGCGATGCTCGCGGCGATCGGCCGGGCGCGCCGGAGCGTGTATCTCGAGACGTATATCTTCAACGACGACCGCACCGGCCGGGCCTTCGCCGAGGCCTTGGCCACGGCGGCCGCCGCCGGCCGGGACGTCGCCCTGCTCTACGACAGCCTGGGCTCCTGGCGGACGCCGGCGCGGCTCTTCCTCGAGCTCGCTTCACGCGGGGTGAAGGTCCTCGCGTACAAGCCCCTCGCCCCCTGGCGCCGGGGATGGGGCTGGACCCGCCGCGATCACCGCAAGCAGCTCCTCCTCGACGGCGCGGTCGGCTACACCGGCGGGATCAACATCGGCGACCAGTGGGCCCGGGCCGAGGACGGCGGCCTCGCCTGGCACGACACCATGGTGGAGATCGCCGGCCCGGTGGTGGCGCAGATGGAGGCGCTGTTCCGGGAGGTCTGGCGCCGGGAGGCGAACCGGCAGGGTCGGTCGCTCCGGCTCCGTCCGCGGGTGGCCCGCCGGCCCCCTCCGGCGCCGCCGGCAGCGGCGGAGGCCGACGGAGGCCACGAGGACGTCGACGTCTGGATCATCGGGAACCGCGAGCTGTCCCGGCGCCGGTCGATCCGCAAGGCCTACCGCTTCGCCATCGCCCGGGCCCGGCGCTACATCTTCATCGCCAACGCCTACTTCGTGCCCGACCGCGCCATCCTCCGGGCGCTCCGGAGGGCCCGCTCCCGGGGTGTCCGGGTGGCGCTGATCCTCCCGGGCGCCTCCGACCTGCAGGCGGTGCAGTGGGCCTCCCGGGCGACCTACGACCGGCTCCTCTCCTGGGGGATCGAGATCCACCACTGGTGTCCGCCGGTGATCCACGCCAAGACCGCGGTGATCGACGGCGTCTGGTCGACGGTGGGCAGCTACAACCTCGACCACCAGTCGCTGCACTACAACCTGGAGATCACCGCGGTGCTCCTCTCCCGCCGGATCGGCGAGCGGCTCGAGCGGATCTTCCGGGACGACTTCCTGCAGTGCGAGCGCATCGATCCGGAGCGGTGGCGGCGGCGGCCCTGGTGGTGGCGGATCCCCGAGCGACTCTTCTACTCGTTCCGCGCCTGGCTGTGATCGGCTGCCGCAGGCAGCCGATCACGGCCAGCAGCTTTTGACGTAGCAAAGACCTGATCGCAGGG
>JAEZJH010000528.1 GCA_023436385.1 Pseudomonadota bacterium | reverse complement strand
CGGGTGGAGGGGATCGCCCTCCCCGGCCACTTCGTCGCCCGGGTCGGCGGCGAGGCCGGCATCCTCGTCGATCCCGCGGCGGGCGGCCGCTCCCTCACCCCGGCCGACTGCCTGCGCCTGGTGATCGACCACGAGGCGACCTGGCAGGTGGAGTACCTCGAGGCGGCGCCGACGCCCGCGGTCGTCGAGCGGGTGCTCCACAACCTGCTCAAGGCCCACGAGCTCGACGGCGACTTCCGCGGGCTCTACCGCGCCCTCCGGTTCCTCGCGGCGCTCCGGCCGGAGGAGCCGGCCTACCTGGTCGATCGCGCCGCGCTGGCCGTGGCGCTCGGGGCCCACGGGCACGCCGCGGAGACGCTCGAGGAGGTGGCACGCCGCTTCCCGTTCCGGTCGGAGGGCCTGCTCGCCGGGATCCAGGCCCGGGGTCTCCGCGGCACCACCAAGCTTCCCAACTGAGAGCTGCCTCAGGCCGCGGGCTTTTCCTCGCCCCCGGATCGCGCCTCCTCGACGTCCACGTCGAGGAGCTTTCGGAAGCCGAGGAGCGCCCGGGCGCCCAGGATCACCGCGAACCAGAGGGTGCAGAGCCGCACCAGGAACGAGGCGGCGGTGGCCACCTCGCGGCTCAGGCCCGGGGTGAACTGCCGGGCCAGCTCCACCAGGCCGATGTCGGTGGGCCCCAGTCCGCCGGGCGAGACCACGCCCAGCACCGTGGAGAAGGCGTAGGCGAAGATCGAGACCGGGAAGGTGGGCGCCGCCTCGCCGAAGCCGCGGAAGGCGAGCCAGTAACCGGCGCACTCGCAGGCCCAGGCGACGGCGCCGAGGGCGAGCCCCGCCCCCAGGAGCCGCCCGCCGAGGAGGGCCCGGGACGAGCGGGCCGCCTCCCCGAACTTGGGGGCGAGCCTCGCGCCCAGGGGCACGAGCGAGAGCGCCGCCACCGCGTGGCCGGTGAGCCGCTCGCTCCGGAGCACGAGGACGCCGAGGAAGAGCGCCACGCCGGAGGAGAGGAGCACCGGCACGCCGGCGGCGCCGCCGTAGCCCGCCACGCCGAACGAGGCGAGCAGCACCAGCGAGAGGAGATCGGTGAGCCGCTCGACCAGGATCACCGGCGCCGAGACCGCCATCGGCACGCCGCTGGTCGCCCCGAGGAGGTACGACTTGAGGAACTCGCCCACCTTCCCCGGGGTCACGGTCATCGCCAGGCCGGCGAGGAAGACGCGGAGCGAGGTCCGGGCCGGGACGCGGATCCCCAGCGCCCGGAGGTAGAGCTCCCAGCGGACCCAGCGGAGCGCGTAGTTGGCGGCGGAGAGGGCGAGGAGCGGGAGGAGCAGCGCCCACGAGAAGCGCGCCAGGGCCGCGGCCACCTCGGCGGCGCCGACCCACGCCGCGTAGGCGACGTACACCACCAGCGCGACGACGATCCCGAGGATCACGCCGTTCCGGAAGCGGCGGAGGATGGTGCGGTTGGTGCGGTCGGTCACCGTCGGGTTTTCGGCCGGCGGCGCGGGGCGAGTCAAGGAATCGGCGCCGGCCCCTCCCCGACACCGGGGGCCCGTGCCGGGCGGCCCTCCGGCCGCCCGCTTTCGGCCCGGGACTCCACAACGATTCGTTCGCCGGTCGGCGCCTCGCTCCGTCGACCGCCTTGCGAGCCGCAGGAAGGCGTGGTCTTTCCCGGTGGTTCGGAGACACGATGCGCCCTCTCGTCCCCTCGTTCCTCGCCCGCTCGCTCGTCGCCCTGGCGCTCCTCGCCGCCCCGGCCACCGCTCCGGCCCAGCTCCGGCTCACCGGTGCCGCCACCCCCGCCGAGAAGCCGAACCAGCCCGCCGCGCCCGAAACCGCGGCCCCGGCCCCGGAGGTCGCGCCCGATTCGCCCCGGGCCTCCCTCGCCCGCTTCCTCGACTCCGCCCGGCGCGGCCGGTTCGCGGAAGCGACCGGCTATCTCGAGCTGCCCCGGACCACGCCCGCGGACGAGGCCGCGGCGGTGGCCCGACAGCTCCAGGCGGTCCTCGATCGGCGGGTCCGGATCGACATCGAGGCGCTCTCCCCGCTCCCCGGCGGCGACCCCGACGACGGCCTCCCGCCCGGCGTCGACCAGGTGGCGCGCATCCCGGTGGAGGGCGGCGCCACCGAGCCGGTGCGGATGGTCCGGAGGCAGACCGACGCCGGCACCCGCTGGCTGATCACCCGGGCCACCCTCGAGAAGCTGCCGGAGTGGTACGGCGGCCTCGAGGATCGCTGGCTCCGCGACCTCCTCCCCGAGCCGCTCCTCCGCCACGGCCCCCGCGGCCTGCTCTGGTGGCAGTGGGCGGCGTTGCCGCTGTTCGTGCTCTTTGCCTGGCTCCTGGGCCGGGGGCTGGGCTACCTCTTCCGCCTGATCGCCCTGCGCCTCGCCGCCCGCACCGCGTACACCTGGGACGACCGGCTCCTCGCCCGCACCCGGGGCCCGACCACCCTGTTCTTCGCGATCGGCGTCTCCTACCTGGCGCTGCCGCTCCTCGCCCTCTACCGGCCCGCGGAAGAGCTGGGCCACCTGATCCTCCGCTCGCTCCTCCTGGTGGTGTTCTTCTGGGGGATCTTCCGGATCCTCGACGTGCTCGGGGAGATCGCCCTCACCGGTCCCTGGGCCAAGACCCACCCGACCTCCCGGGCGCTGGTGCCGCTCCTGGTCCGGAGCGGCAAGATCGCGGTGATCCCGGTGGCCCTGGTGGCCGCGCTCTCCGAGCTGGGCTATCCAGTGGCCAGCCTCCTCGCCGGCCTCGGGATCGGCGGCTTGGCCCTGGCCCTCGCCGCCCAGAAGACGGTGGAGCACCTCTTCGGCTCGATCTCGCTCAGCATCGACCAGCCGTTCCGGATCGGCGACTTCGTCAAGGTCGAGGACTTCCTCGGCACCGTCGAGGCGATCGGCCTCCGCTCCACGCGGTTCCGCACCCTCGACCGGACGCTGATCACCATCCCCAACGGCACGCTGGCGGAGACGCGGATCGAGAGCTACACCGCCCGCGACCGGTTCCGCCTCTTCTCCGTCTTCGGCCTGGCCCACGGGACCACCACCGCGCAGGTGAGGGAGATCCTCGCCAACATCGAGGCGGCGCTCCGCGGGCACCCGCAGATCTACCCGGACGACATGACCATCCGCCTCTCCGGCCTGGGACCGACCGGGCTGGAGCTGACGGTGATGGCCTGGTTCTTCGCCCCCGAGTTCGCGGTCTTCACCGGCTACCGGCAGGAGATGCTGCTCCGCATCGCGGAGATCGTCGAGGCGGCGGGCACGCGGATCGCGCCCACCAACACCGTCCGCATCGTCGAGCCCCGCGCACCTTGACGGCTTCCGGACCATCGCCTAGAAGGCCTGCCCGGATGCGGTGCCCGGAGGAATCCGGGCCGAAAGAGGGAACCCGGTGCAACTCCGGGGCTGCCCCGCAGCGGTAAGCGAGAACGACCTCCACCATCAAGCACTGGCCACGGTGGCCGGGAAGCGGTGGACAGTAGGCAAGGTCCGGTCTGGACCAGCGCTCGCGAGCCCGAAGACCTGCCGCATCTGCGCCGGGAACACCTGGCGCTCTCGTTCTGGCGCCTCGCGGGAGGCGAACAGCTCGGCAGCGTCACACGCGGCGTTCCCTCGTGTTGCACGCCGACCGTCCTGTCCCCCCGCGTCGTACCGGAGGCCGGATCCTTCCGGCCAAGCGGACCCGTGTGCGCGGAGCACCGGGCCCAGAGGAAGGCGTGGAAAACAATCCGAAGATCCGTTGGAGCGAACCGCTGGCGGTACTGGTCCTCGCG
>JAEZJH010000447.1 GCA_023436385.1 Pseudomonadota bacterium | reverse complement strand
CCGGTGGCCAGCTTCGCCAGCGGCGTGAGGAGCCGGAGGAGCCCCCGCTCCCCCGGGGAGGCCACCCCCGCCTCCTCCTTCCCGAGGAGCGCGGCGACGTGAAACACCAGGGCGAACCACCCCTCGTACTCCGCCTGCAGCTCCGCCAGGGTTTCCAGGTGGAGGGGCTTCTCCGCCAGCGGCCCGCCGAAGGCCACCCGGCGACCGGCGTAGTCCCGGGCCAGGGCGATCCCCCGGCGCATCGTCGCCACCGAGCAGACCGCGTTCCAGTAGCGGGTGATGTTGAGCATCGGCGCGATCGCCCGTACGCCGTCGGATAGCCCGGCCACCGGCGTCGCCCGCGTGCCCTCGAGCGACAGCTCCGCGGTGGGGAGCTTCCGGGTCCCCAGCTTCTCCTTCAGCCGGTGCACCACGATCCCGTTCCGGCCCCCCTCGCCGTCGAACGTCTCCAGGTAGAAGAGCGCGAGGCCCCGGCCGCCCGGGCCGTTCCCCTCCGGCCGCGCCAGGGTCAAGGCCATCTCGCTCGCCGCCGCGGAGGTGAACCACTTGGTCCCGTAGAGCCGGAAGCCGTCCCCGTCCCGCTGCGCCACGGTCTCGGAGCTCCCCACGTCCGAGCCGCCGGTCCGCTCCGTCATCCACTGCCCGCTGGTCCACGCCCGGGACGCCGAGCGGCTGGTGAGGCGCGGCAAGGCCCGGTCGAGGAGCGGCCGGTGGTCGTGGACGAGGAGGGTCTTCGCCGCCCCGTCGCTCATCGCCAGGGGGCAGGTGTAGACGTCGCTCGACGGATGGAACAGGTGGACCAGCGCCGCCTGGTGGAGGCGCGACAGCTCGCCCAGCTTCCGCTCGTACGGGATGGCCACCAGCCCGAACTCGCAGGCGACCTCCTTCGCCTCCTCCCAGAGCCGGGTCACCTCCACCCGGTCGATCCGCCGGCCCCAGGGATCGAAGGAGACCAGGCGCGGCTCCTCGAGCCGGTCCTCCAGGGTCCGCGCGTAGAGGCGCCCCCTCGCCAGCTCTCCCAGCTCCTCCAGCGACGGCAGCACGATCCGGCGGGCTTCCGGCGGGAGGACGCGGTCCAAGCGGGAGCGGAGCACCCGGTCGTCGTGAAGGGGATGGTCGAGCCGGGGCGGGGTCTGGAAGAAGGCCATGCCCCGGCAATCCTTCGCCGCGCCGCGGTGGTCAAGACTCCCTCGGGGAGTTTCCCCCGTTGGGGCGCCTGTTTACGGCTCTGGGTCCGGGCGGGATTTTCCCACCGACCCCAGACCGTTCGACGGGGAATCCGAGCACCTCTCCCTTGCGCCGGGGGCGGAGGGTGTGCTTCATGGCCGGTCCGGGAGAAGCCTGCATGCCAAACGACGGAAAGGTGCTGGTCATCGTCGAGTCGCCGACCAAGGCGAAGACCATCCGCAAGTTCCTCCCCTCGGGCTACCGGGTCGAGGCCTGCATGGGGCACGTCCGGGACCTGCCCACCAACGCCGCGGAGATCCCGGAGAAGGTGAAGAAGGAGCCGTGGAGCCGCATCGGCGTCGACGTCGACAACGGCTTCGAGCCCCTCTACGTCGTCCCCCGGACCAAGGCCAAGGTGGTCAAGGAGCTGAAGGACCGGCTCAAGGACGCGGACAAGCTCCTCCTGGCGACAGACGAAGACCGCGAGGGCGAGTCGATCAGCTGGCATCTCCTCGAGGTGCTGAAGCCGAAGGTCCCCTACGAGCGGCTGGTCTTCCACGAGATCACCCGGGACGCGATCCGCGGCGCCCTCGATGCCACCCGCCCCCTCGACGACCGGCTGGTCCGGGCCCAGGAGACGCGGCGCATCCTCGATCGCCTGGTGGGCTACGGGCTCTCGCCGCTCCTCTGGAAGAAGATCGCATTCGGGCTCTCCGCGGGCCGGGTACAGTCGGTGGCGGTGGACATCCTGGTCCGGCGCGAACGGGAGCGGATGGCCTTCCGGAAGGCCACCTACTGGGATCTCCTCGCCCGGCTGCGGAAGGCCCGGGAAGGCGTCGAGGCCCGGCTCTCCACGGTGGGCGGCGCCCGGGTCGCCTCGGGCAAGGACTTCGACGAGAAGACCGGCGCCCTGAAGGGCGGCGACAAGGTCCTCCACCTCGACGAGGCCGCGGCCCGGGCGCTGGTGAAGCGCCTCGAGGGCGTGCCCTTCGTGGTCCGCTCCGTCGAGGAGAAGCCGATCACCCGCCGGCCTCCCCCGCCGCTCACCACCTCGACGATGCAGCAGGAGGCGAACCGGAAGCTGGGGATGAGCGCCAAGGAGACGATGCGCGTCGCGCAGTCGCTCTACGAACGCGGTCTCATCACCTACATGCGTACCGACTCGCTGCATCTCTCCGAGGAGGCGATCAAGGCCGCCCGGCGCGCGGTCGAGTCCCGGTACGGCCAGGAGTTCCTCTCCGACGGGCCGCGGCGTTTCAAGACCTCGACGAAGGGGGCGCAGGAGGCCCACGAGGCGATTCGGCCCTCCACCGATTTCCTCTCGCCGAAGGAGCTGGGGCTCACCGGCCGGGACTACGATCTCTACGAGCTGATCTGGATGCGGACCGTGGCCACGCAGATGGCGGAGGCCCGCCAGATGCAGACCTCGGTGCGGATCGACGCCGACGACGCCTCGTTCACCGCCTCGGGGATGCGGATCGTCTTCCCCGGGTTCCTCCGGGCCTACGTCGAGGGCCGGGACGACGCCGAGGCCGCGCTCGAGGAGCGCGAGCGGCTCCTGCCGGCGCTCGCCGTGGGCGACCGCCTCGACCTCGAGAAGCTCCTCGCCGAGGGGCACGAGACCAAGCCGCCGGCGCGGTTCACCGAAGCGTCGCTGATCCAGTTCCTCGAGAAGGAGGGGATCGGCCGGCCGTCGACCTACGCCACCATCGTCGGCACCATCCTCGACCGGGGCTACGCGGCGAAGCAGGGCAACCAGCTGGTCCCGAGCTTCACCGCCTTCGTCGTCTCCGACCTCCTCGAGAACCACTTCCCGGATCTGGTCGACGTCTCCTTCACCAGCCAGATGGAGGAGCAGCTCGACGCCATCGCCGAGGGCGTGCTGGAGTCGCTCCCTTACCTCCGCCGGTTCTTCCTGGGCGAGGAGGGCCTGCGGACCCGGATCGAGGCGCACGAGGAGAAGATCGATCCCCGGGACGCGAAGCTGGTGAAGCTGCCCACCAAGCTCGACGGGGTCTCGATCCACGTCGGCAAATTCGGGCCGTACATCGAGGTGGCCCAGCCCGGCGGCGAGGTGCGGCGCGCCTCGATCCCCGAGGACCTGCCGCCGGCGGACATCACCCTCGACCGCGTCGACGACATCCTCGAGAAGTACGAAAAACGCGAGCACGCCCTGGGCGAGGATCCGAAGAGCGGCAAGGCGGTCTACCTGAAGACCGGCTCGTACGGCCCCTACCTCCAGCTCGGCGACGCCGCCGACGCCGAGGAGGGCAAGGCCAAGGGCAAGCGCGTCGAGCGGCCGAAGCGGGTCAGCCTGCCGCCCGGCGTCGACCCGAAGGACGTCGACCTCGCCAAGGCCCTGCGGATCCTCGAGCTGCCGCGGCTCCTCGGAACCCACCCGGCTACCGGCAAGGAGGTCCGTGCCGGCCTCGGCCGCTTCGGCCCCTACGTGGTCCACGACGGCGACTTCCGCTCGCTCAAGAAGGAGGACGACGTCCTCGCCGTCGGCCTCGACCGGGCGCTCGAGCTCCTCGCCCAGCCGAAGGGCCGCCGCGGCCAGGCGACGCCGCTCCGGGAGCTGGGTCCGCACCCGAAGGACGGGTCGCCGGTGCTGCTCTTCTCCGGCCGGTACGGCTACTACGTGAAGCACGGCGAGAAGAACGCCACCGTCGGCAAGGAAGACCTCGATCCCAACGCGGTGACGCTCGAGCAGGCCGTGGCCGCCCTCGACCAGGCGCCCGAAGGCAAGAAGAAGCGGGCGACCGGACGGGCCGCCGGGACCAAGGCCAAGACGGCCCGGGGCACGAAGGCCGCGTCGGCCGCCAAGGCCACGAAGGCGCCGACCGCCCGAGCCCCGGCGCGCAAGCGGAAGACCGCCAGCTGATCCGAAACCCGCGGCGGGATAGCCTTTTGGTCCGGCCCAAATTGACGAGGCCGGATCGAGGAGCGGCACGTGGGTTCCCGCGGGCGGGAAGGATGGCCGTGGCTGGTCCTGCTGGCGGCCGCCTATTTCCTGGCCGCCCGGGCGACCCACGAACTCGTCTCGGTCGGCTCCTTCTCGCCCTTTTGGCCCCCATCGGGGATCGCCCTGGCCGGGGCCGTGCTCCTCGGCCGGCGGGCCCTGGTCGCGGTGCCGCTCGCCGCCCTGGCCCACGGGCTCGCGGTGGGCAACGCGCCCTGGGTGGCGGTCGGCGAGGCCCTCTCCAACACCCTCGAGCCGGCGATCGGCTTGTGGCTGTTCCGCCGGCTCCAGATCGATCCCAACCTCGAGCGCGTCCGGGACATGGCCCTCTTCGCCGGGCCGGTGGTCTTCCTCACCGCCTCCGCCGGGGCGGTGGTCGGCCCCACCGTCTTCTGGCTCGGCGGCGCGATCGGGGACGCCGACCCGCTCACCGTCTACGCGATGTGGTGGATGGGCGACGCCATCGGCACGCTCTTCGTCGCCCCGGTGATCTTCGCCACGGCGGCCGGGCGCTTCGCGGTGGTCCGCCGCCGCCCGCTCGAGGCGGTGGCCCTCTATGCCGCCCTGGTTCTGGTCCTGCTCGCCATCTTCGCGCCGGTCCCCGGCGAGACCGTCGACGCGCGGCCGCTCTCGTACCTGGTCGCGCCCTTCCTCCTCTGGGCAGCCCTGCGGTTCGGCATCTGGGGAGCCTCGTCGGCGATGCTGCTCGTCGGCCTCGCCTGTGCGATCGGCACCGTCCAAGGCTACGGACCGTTCGCCGACTACCCCGACCTCCTCTCCCGCATCTGGACCGCCCAGCTCTACCTGGCGATGAAGGCCCTGATCGCCTACGCCGCCGCCGCCGCCGATGCGGAGCGACGAGCGGCGATTCGCCTCCGGGAGGACTTCCTCTCCGCCGCCTCCCACGAGTTGAAGACGCCGCTCACCCCACTGAAGGCCGGCCTGCAGCTGGCCCGGCAGCGCCTCGCCGCCGGGCAGACGATTCCCGCCACGTCGTTCGAGCGGCTGGAGCGGCAGGTGAATCGGCTCTCCCGGCTGATCGAGAACCTCCTCGACGTCTCCCGGCTCACCGCCGGGAGGACCCTCTCCTTCGAGCAGGTGGACCTCGCCGAGGCGGCCCGGGAGGCCGCCGCCGGCCTGTGCGGCACCGCGGCGCAGGCCGGCTGCGTCGTCTCCGTCCACGCCGACGAGCCGGTGGTGGGCCGCTGGGATCGGGTCCGGGTCGAGCAGGTGCTGATGAACCTCCTCGCCAACGCCTTCAAGTACGCCCCCGGGGCGCCGGTGGAGGTGACCGTGGAGCGCGCGGGCGAGACCGCCCGGCTCTCGGTGCGCGACTACGGGGGCGGGATCGCCGCCGCCGACCGGGAGCGGATCTTCCGGCGGTTCGAGCGAGGGACCCTGTCGGTCGGGGGGCTGGGCCTGGGGCTCTTCCTGTCGCGGGAGATCGTCGAGGCCCAGGGCGGCCGCCTCACCCTGACCTCGGAGCCCGGGTCCGGTGCCACCTTCGTGGTCGAGCTGCCGCTCTCGCCTCCCGAGCGCGTGCTGCACGGGGAGCTCCCGCCGCGGCCGGGGCTCTTCCATCGGTTCTCCCACCGGGAACCCGGGCCGCCGGGCGCCGCCCGGATCTGAACCGGCAGGCCCCGAAGGGCCGCCGTGCGCGCGGTGCATCCGCCCCGGGGCGTTCGCTGAGCCGGGGGAGCGAGCCCTTGCTCCTCCGCTCTCGACCCCACAAACCACTGGCACGCACCGCACGGACGGGCGGGGAGGCAGTGGCCGCCGGGTGGCGGGGGGAGACCATGGACATTCGTTGGATCGCGGCGGGGGTGGCGACCCTGGCGGTGGCGGCACGGGCCGGGGCCGCCGAACCGCGGGAGCTCGAGCTGGGCGCCGGCGCCTTCTTTCACGCCGGCGGCTCGTTCTTGAAGGAGCCCGGCGACCGCAGCGGGGGTCCGGAGGGGACCCACCTCCCCTACCACGGCTTCGCCGGCTTCGGTCCGGGCGTCGGCTTGGGCCTCGACCTCCGCTGGCGCGGCGTGGTGGGCCTGGAGCTCGACGTCATCGAGAGCGTCGACCGCGGCACCTCGCGGACCGACTACGGCGAGCACGGGGAGGTGGAGATCGACGTCGAGCAGCCGGCCCTCCACGTGCCGGTGATGTTCAAGGGGATCCTCCCGGCCGGTCCGGTGCGGCCGTTTCTCCTCGCCGGCGTGGAGTTCGTCCGGCCGCGGCAGGCCACCATCTCCGCGGAGGCGCGGGGCGGGCTCCCCTGGAACGCCGCGCTGGCGACGACCGCCGCGCCCTACGAGCTGTTCCTCTTCGGCTTCGGCCTCGAGTTCGCCCTGCCGATCGACGGGATCGATCTGCGGATCCCGCTCTCCTTCCGCGGCGCGGTCAACCCGGGCGTCCCCGGCTCGGCCCGGGAGCTGGCGGACTTCGAGTTCGGCGAGGACGGGGTCCCGACACGGGTGAAGTACCGGACCGAGTGGCAGTACCACGCGGCGGTCACGGCGGGCGTCTTCTACCACTTCCTGTAGACGCGTTCTGGGCCCGGTCCGCCGCCTCGCGGCCGGCGAGGTAGCCGGTGAAGACGGCGAGGCCCAGGCCCGCGCCGTCCCGGGCGGCGTCGTTGCCGGCGAGGAGCGCGCCGCAGGCGAAGAGGTCGGGCCGGGCCGGACCGCCGCCGGTGCCCAGGGGCCGGAGCCGGCCGTCGATCCGGAGGCCGGCGCGGAAGTAGGGCTGCTCCGCCGCCAGGTCGCGGGCGGTGAGATCGCCCGGCCACCGGGTCGGCTCGACCGCCTCGCCGAGCCACACCGGCAGGCCGAACACCGTCTCCTCGATCGCGTGGTTCCGGGCCAGGCCGCCGCCCAGGAACTTGCCGGTGGCGAGGACGATCGCCTCCGCCCGCACCGGGAAGGACGCCGGGGGCGGGGGCACGCTCGCCTCCACGCCGGCGTCGAACCGCTCCGCCGGGAAGACCGCGGGGGCCGGATCCCGAAGGCGCAGCTCGCCGCCCAAGGCCACGGCCTCCGCGTGGACGATCGCCACCCCCGCGTGCCGGAGCCGCTCGTCGAGGAGGCGCTGGAGCCGGAGGCCGGGCAGCGACGGCGGTCCGGCGGGGAGCTCGGCGCAGGGGATCCCGGCGAGGCGCGAGAGCCGGTCCCGAAGGTCGTCGCCGGGCAGCACCGACGGCAGGAGCAGCCGGTCGATCCCGCGGCCCTCGACGGCTCGCCGGATCGACGCTGCCAGCCGCTCGATCCCGCCCGGCGCGGCGATCCGGTCGGCCACCTCGTGGGGCCGGAGCGTCGGATCGTCCTCGCCCCGGAGGAAGTCGAGGAGCACGGGCTCGAGGCGGACCGCGAGCCCCGCTCGCCCCGCCGCCTCCGCCCCGCCGGCGGCGACCACCCGCGGGTCGTGGGCCTGGG
>JAEZJH010000585.1 GCA_023436385.1 Pseudomonadota bacterium | reverse complement strand
CGGGTAGCGATCGAGGTGATCGGGGGTGAGGTTGGTGAGCACCGCCACCTGCGGGCGGAGGCGATCGACCGCCTCGAGCTGGAAGCTCGACAGCTCCACCACGGAGACGTCGCGGCGGCCGCCGGCGAGGACCCGCTCGGCGAGCGGGGTGCCGAGGTTCCCGCCGGCGAACACGGAGAGCCCGCTCTCCGCGAGGAGGTGGGCGGTGAGGGCGGTGGTGGTGCTCTTGCCGTTGGTGCCGGTGATCCCGACGATCGGCTCCGCGACGAACGGCGCCGCGAACTCGATCTCGCCGACGATCGGCACGCCGTGCTGCCGCGCCGCCGCGAAGAACGGGCTCGCCAGCGGCACGCCCGGGGAGACGATCACCAGGTCGGCCCCGGCGAAGGCGGCCTCGTCGTGGCCGCCCAGCTCGAAGCGCACGCCGGCGGGGAGAAGCTCCTTTACCTGCGCCTCGAGCTCGGCGGCGCTCCGCCGATCGGTGCAGGTGACGATCGCGCCCTCGCGGGCGGCCAGCTTCGCAGCAGCGACGCCGGAGCGCGCCAGCCCCACCACCAGGACCTTCCGACCCTTCACGTCGTACACGAGTTACCTCAGCTTGAGGCTGGCCAGGGAGACCAGGGCGAGGAGGATCGAGACGATCCAGAAGCGCACGATGATCTTCGACTCCGCCCAGCCCTTCAGCTCGAAGTGGTGGTGGATCGGCGCCATCCGGAAGACCCGCTTGCCGGTGGTCTTGAAGGAGGCGACCTGGATCATCACCGATAGCGTCTCCGCCAGGAAGACGCCGTGGATGATCACCGAGGTGAACTCGTTCTTGGTGATCACCGCCATCGTCCCCAGGGTGCCGCCCAGGGCGAGGGCGCCGATGTCGCCCATGAAGACGGTGGCCGGATAGGAGTTGAACCAGAGGAAGGCGATCCCCGCGCCCACGGTAGCGGCGGCGATCACCGAGACCTCCGCGGCCCCGTCGACGTGGGCGACCCGCAGGTAGGCGGCGAGATCGAAGCCGGCGATCACCGTCCCCGCCACGTAGGCGAGGATCAGGAAGGTGAAGGCGGAGACGATGGTCGGACCGATCGCCAGGCCGTCGAGGCCGTCGGTGAGGTTGACCGCGTTGGAGGTCCCGACGATCACCACCCAGGCGAACGGGAGGTACAGCCAGCCGATGTCGAGCTGGAAGGAACGGATCGAGAGGAACGGGAAGGTGAGGTGGGTGTCGATCACCAGCTTCCCGGCCTGCCAGTCGGTGGCGAAGAACCCGAAGGCGAGGAGGAAGACGGCGGTCTGCCCGGCCAGCTTCAGCTTTCCGGGCAGGCCCTTCGAGTTCCGCTTCGAGAGCTTCAGGTAGTCATCGAGGAAGCCGATCAGCCCGAAGCCCAGGGTCACCGTCAGCACCATCCAGACATAGCGGTTGGTGAGATCGGCGAAGAGGAGCGTGGCCACCGAGAGGCAGAAGAGGATCAGGCCGCCGCCCATGGTCGGCGTGCCGCTCTTCACCTTGTGGCGCTCGGGCGTGTCCTCCCGCACGTTGGACTGGCCGTGCTGCCGCTCCTTCAGCTCGCGGATGAACCACGGCCCGAGGAGCATGCCGAGGAGGAGCGCGGCGATCCCCGCGGCGATGATCCGGAACGACGGGTAGCGGAAGACGTTGAACGCCGCGACCCGGTCGGCCAGCGAATAGAGCAGGTGGTAGAGCATCTAGGGAGTTCCGGAGACGAGGGGATCGGCGATCCGTTCGAGGCGCGTGCCCCGGGAGGCCTTGAAGAGGACGAGGTCGCCGGCGGCGAGGCGCCCGCGCAGCCAGGCGAGGGCCTCCTCCGGCGCGGCGGTGACGAGGACGCGATCGGCGGGAACGCCCGCCTCCACCGCGGCGGCGGCGAGCTCCACCGAGCGCGGGCCGAAGGCGACGAGGCCGTCGACACGGGCGGCGGCGGCGGCCCGACCCACCTCCCGGTGGCCCTCGGTCTCGAACGAGCCCAGCTCGAGCATGTCGCCCAGCACCGCGAAGGCGCGGCCGCTCCCGGCCAGCTCCCGGAGCGTGCGCACCGCGGCCACCGCGGAGACCGGGTTGGCGTTGTAGCAGTCGTCGAGGACGGTGAAGCCGCCCGGCGCGGGCTTGAGCTCGAGGCGCCGGAGAAAGCCCTTGGCCCGGGTGAGGCCGTCGAGCATCCGATCGGGAGCGGCGCCCAGGGCGAGGCCCAGGGCCAGGGCGGCGCAGGCGTTCGCGGCGTTGTGCAGGCCCACCAGCGGGATCCGCACGAAGGCCGGCTCGCCGCCGCGGAAGGAGACCTCGAAGGCGAGCCCGTGCCGGTCGTGGGAGACGATCCGCACGAGCCGCACGTCGGCGCCGGCGTGGGCGGGGCCGCCGTAGGTGAGCACGGTCCGGCCGCTGGCGAAGGCCTCGGCGCACGTCCGCGGATCGTCGAGGTTGGCCACCGCGATCGCGTCCTTCGGCAGCGCCCGGTAGAGCTCGCCCTTGGCCCTGGCGACCGCCTCCACCGAGCCCAGGCCCTCGAGGTGCACCGGCTGCGCGCAGGTGACCAGGCCGGCCCGCGGCTCCGCGATCCGCGTCAGGCGATCGATCTCGCCGGGATTGCTCATCCCCAGCTCGATCGCCGCCGCGGCGTGGGAGGCGTCGAGGCCGAGGAGGGTGAGCGGGAGCCCGATCTCGTTGTTCAAGTTGCCCAGGGTCTTCAGGGTGGGCCCGAAGGCCGCCTCGAAGATCGCCGCCGCCAGCTCCTTGGTGGTGGTCTTGCCGTTCGAGCCGGTGATCGCGCCGGCCACCAGCGCCGGGAAGCGGCGCCGGTGGGTCCGGGCCAGGGCGCCCAGGGCCCGCTGGGTGTCGTCGACGGCGACGATCCCGAAGCCCTCGGGCAGCGGGGGGAGCGGCACGCCGCGCTTCACCACCGCGGCGGCGGCGCCGGCGGCGGCGGCGGCGGGGAGGAAGGCGTGGCCGTCGAAGCTCTCGCCGGCGAGGGCGACGAAAACGTTCCCCTTCCCCACCGTGCGGCTATCGGTGGAGACGCCCTCGAGCGGGAGGAGCTGGGCGCCCCGGACCCGCTCGCCGCCGGTGGCGGCGGCGACGTCGGCGCGGCAGAAGATGGCGCGGTTGGCGCCGGGCTGGGTTCCCATCTAGTCCTCCCCGGCCTTGGCGAGGAGCGCCGCCCGCGCCTCTTCCCGGTCGTCGAAGTGGGTCTTGGCGGTGCCGAGGATCTGGTAGTCCTCGTGGCCCTTCCCCGCGACGAGCACGACGTCGCCGGGTTTCGCCGCGGCCACCGCCAGCCGGATCGCCTGCCGGCGATCGACCTCCACCGCGAACCCTTCGGCGCCGGCGAGCGCCGCCGGGGGCGAGTGGCGGCGGCGCCCGGCCCGCTCCACCCCGGGGACGATCATCTCCAGGATCGAGTGCGGGTCCTCGGTGCGCGGGTTGTCGCTGGTGACGATCGCCAGGTCGGCGCCGCGGCCGGCCACCTCGCCCATCAGCGGGCGCTTGCCCCGGTCGCGATCGCCGCCGCAGCCGAACACCACCAGGAGGCGCCCGGGGGCCACCTCCCGGAGCGCGGCGCAGGCCCGGCGGAGGGCGTCGTCGGTGTGGGCGTAGTCGACGAACACGGAGATCCCGGCGCCGTCGACGCGCTCGAGGCGGCCCGGGGCCCCGGTGGAGCGGGAGAGGCCGTCGGCCACCGCCGCCAGCGGGAAGCCCGCGCCCAGGGCGAGGCCGGCGGCGGTGAGGAGGTTCTCGAGGTTGTGGGCGCCGACCAGGGGCGAGCGGATCGGCGTCTCGCCCCGCGGGGAGACCAGGGTGAAGGCGATCCCCGCGATCCCGTGGCGGGCGTCCCGGGCGAAGAGCTCGACGTCCTCGCGGCGGGTGGAGAAGCGCCACACCGGCCGGCCGGCGGCCCGGAGCTCGCCGGCCAGGCGTTCACCCCAGGTGTCGTCGACGTTCACCGTCACCGCGGCGTCGGGCGAAAGGCCCTCGGTGAAGAGCCGGCGCTTGGCGGCGAAGTACTCCTCCATGTCCCGGTGGAAATCGAGGTGATCGCGGGTGAGGTTGGTGAACGCCGCGGAGCGGAAGCGGAGGCCCGCCACCCGCTCCTGCGCCAGGGCGTGGGAGGAGACCTCCATCACCGCGCCGCCGCAGCCGGCCTCGCGCATCCGGGCGAGGAGCGCGTGCAGTTCCACCGACTCCGGCGTGGTGTGGGGCGCGGCCAGCGTCGTCCCCGCGAAGCGGTAGCTGACCGTGCCGATCACCCCGACGCCGGCGCCGGCCGCCGTGGCGATCGCCTCGTAGAGATAGGCGGTGGTGGTCTTGCCGTTGGTGCCGGTGACC
>JAEZJH010000422.1 GCA_023436385.1 Pseudomonadota bacterium | reverse complement strand
GAAGTACCTGGGCCAGGTGGCGCCGTCCTTGCCGCTCAACGAGATCGCCTTCTTCCTCTTCTCGGGCGGCCTCTCCTCGGTCCTCGACAACGCCCCGACCTACGCCACCTTCTTCGAGATCGCCAAGCAACTCCCGGGCGATCCGCGGATCGCCGGCGTGCCGGAGCTGTACCTGGTGGCGATCAGCCTGGGTTCGGTCTTCTGCGGCGCCAACACGTACATCGGCAACGGCCCCAACTTCATGGTCAAGGCCGTGGCCGAGAGCGCGGCGGTGAAGATGCCGTCGTTCGGCGGCTACGTGGTCTGGGCGGTGCGCTACCTGCTCCCCATCCTGGTGGCGATGATGCTGGTGTTCATCGCGCAGCCGGCGTGGGCGAAGATCCTGGGCGTCGTCTGCGGTCTCCTGATCCTCGGCCGGGCGATCTGGACCGCCCGGAAGGCGGAGGCCCGTCCCGCGGCCCCCGTCACCACCGCGTAGCGCGGTTACGGCGCCTCGCCGGGCTCCGGGAGGAGCCCGGCGAACGGACTGCAGAACTCGCTCTCGAAGGTCTCGTCGACGATCCGTTCGCCTCCGGCGGACGGATTGTCGGGCAGGTACGCGCAGGTGATCCGGTAGCCTCCCTTGAAGTCGGCGGCCATCCGCGGGTCGTCGTTCACCACCTGGCCGACGTACCAACCGTCGAACCACTGCATCGACGTCTTCCCCGCCCGCGCCACCTCGATGTCGCCGCCGGGCGGGGTCTCGATCCCGACGTTGACGATCCCGGGGACCTGGGAGGTGGTGCCGTGGACGTCGTAGTCCTCGGCGAAGCCGTCGATCAGGTCGTTGGGGGCGATGCGCCCGTAGAAGTACCAGAGCCGGGTTCCGTCCTCGTCGGTCGCCTCCCCCCGCACCTCGATCTGCGCCAGGCCGCCGTCGGCCTCGTAGATGGTGATCCGCGGGACGTCGCCCAGGAGCACCATCCCGTCGCCGGTGGTGACGAGGAGGTAGTCGGTGGCCGGTGCCGGGGGGCCCTGGTTCCGGGAGCCGGCGTCGCCGCCGCCGTCGCAGGCGGCGAGGAACAGCGGGGCGAGGAGCAGGGAGCGGAACGGGATGCGCATGGTCCACCTCGGGCCAGGGAGTGGACCGATTCCACCACCGACCGGCGTTTCGGCCAAGCCCGGAGCGACGTAAACGCGAGGCGGTGGCCCATCGGCCCGGGGGGCCAGGCATGGATCCCGAGGGTTTTCGCTACGAACCGGAGCTGATTTCCCGGGAGGAGGAGCGGGCGCTCCTCGACCTCCTCGCCACGGTGGAGCTGGGTCCGGTGAAGATGCACGGGGTGATCGCCCGGCGGCGGGTGGCACACTTCGGCTGGACCTACGGGTATCTCGGGCGGGGTGTCGAGCCGGGGCGGCCGATCCCGCCCGCGCTCCTCGCCCTCCGGGAGCGGGCGGCGCCGCTCGCGGGCCTGCCTCCCGAGGCGTTCGAGGAGGCCCTGGTCACCTATTACCCGCCGGGCGCGACCATCGGCTGGCACCGGGACGCGCCGCAGTTCGGGCCTGCGGTGATCGGCGTCTCCCTCGGCGGATCCTGCCGCTTCAAGCTCCGGCGGGACGAGGAGACGGTCACCCGGATCCTCGCCCCGCGCTCCGCCTACGTGCTCGCCGGGCCGTCGCGGTCGGAGTGGCGGCACGCGATCCCCGCGGTGCCGGAGCCCCGCTGGTCGATCACCTTCCGCACCGTGAAGCCGCGGAAGAGCTCACGGCGACGGCGCGGGAGCGGTGGCGGTTCGTCGAGAGCGGGCCCGGAGCCGCGCGGCGAGCTCGGCGAGGACCACCCACGCGCCGGCGACGAGGGCCTGCGCCGCGCCCACCGGGAGCTGGGCCAGGTACGCCAGGAGGTAGCCGCCGAAGCCCGCCAGGACGCCCAGCACCGCGGCGCCGGCCAGGGCCCGGGGCACGTTGGGGGCGAGGCGGATCGCGGCGGTGGCCGGGAGCACGGAGAAGGCGAGGACCGGGAGCGCCCCGAGGATCTTGGTGGCGACGGCGATCGCCACCGCCACCGAGCCGAGGAGGACCAGGTCGAGGGCGCGCACCGGCAGGCCCCGGACCGCGGCGCCGTCCCGGTCGAAAGAGGCCTGCACGAAGCCCCGTAGGCCGACGAGGTGCACCAGCCCGATCACGGCCGCGACCACGGCGAGGAGCCGGAGGTCTTCCGGGAGCACCACCACCGCCGAGCCGAGGAGGATCCCCTGAATCTCCTGGACCCCCTCGACGATCCGGGTGCCGAGCGCCAGGGTCCCGGCGGCACCGGCCAGGTAGGCGAACCCCAGGGCCCGATCGCGGGCCGGGCCGTGGATCGAGGCGAGGAGCGCGGTGGCGAGGAGGGTGGCGCCGGTGGCGCCCAGGAGCGGCGCGGCGAGGAGGCCGGTCACCCCGAGCTGGAGGTGGGCGTAGAGCTCGACGGCCACGCCCAGGCCGGCGGCCTGGGTGAGCGCCGCGGAGAGGAACACCATCCGGCGGAGCACCACGTAGACGCCCAGGAAGCCCAGGAGCCCGCCGGCGAGCGCGCCGGCGAGGGCCGGGTCCCGGAACAGCTCCCAGGCGGCAAGGAAGCCGTCGAGGGTGGGGGCGGTCTCCATCTACCGGGCCTCCGCGGCGAGCGCCGCCGGCTCGAGGAGCGTGCCGAAGCGATCGGCGAAGGCCCTGCTCCCGATCACCAGGGAGAGCGGCCCGGCCAGGACCAGCCCGTCGTCCTGGTCGACCAGGGCGACGTGGGTCGCCGCCCGGAGGAGCACTTGCAGGTGGTGGCCGACCACCAGCATCCCCAGCTCCCGCTCGCGGCGGAGGCGCTCGAGGAGCGCGAAGACCGCCCGCTCCGCGGCGAGGTCCATCGCGCTCGTCGGCTCGTCGAGCACGAGGAGGCGGGGCTCGCCGACCAGCGCCCGGGCCAGGAGCACCCGCTGCTTCTGGCCCTCGGAGAGCGTGGAGAAGGGCGCGTCGACCAGCGCGCCCAGGTCGGCGTCGGCGATCGCCCGGGCCACCGC
>JAEZJH010000583.1 GCA_023436385.1 Pseudomonadota bacterium | reverse complement strand
TGCCAAGATGGCCGCCCTTCAACCCGCCGGATTCTCGCAAGAAAAGAGGGGCCATGGCCAACGAGAGGCCCGAGGAGCGGGGCGGCTTCGCCGCCGACATCGCCGACGACGCGATCGCCGCCGCCCTCCGCTCGGTGGAGCGGATCGCCGGGGAGCGCGCCACGGCCGAAGAAGCCGATCCCGCCGGGGAGTCCGTCGCCGTCGACCCGGCGGCCGCCGAGGCGGTCGACGTGGCCGTGGTCGAGCCGATCCCCGTCGAGCCCGCGGTGCCGGCCGTCTCCGCGGAGGAGCTGGCTGCCCGGATCGCCGCCCTCGAGGCGGAGCTGTCGGAGAAGGACCGGTTCCTCGAGGAGTCGATGCGCCGCGGCCGGGAGACGATGGAGCGGCTGCAGGAGGCGCGGGAACGCCTGGAGGAGGCGAACGACCGGGTGCTCCGGTCGGCGGCGGACCTCGAGAACTACCGGAAGCGGGCCCAGAAGGAGAAGGACGAGATCCGGCGCTTCGGGATCGAGAACCTCCTCAAGGACCTCCTCCCGGTGCTCGACAACTTCGACCGCGCCATCGACGCCGCGCCTTCATGCACCGACGTGCCGAGCTTCGCCGCCGGCGTGGAGATGACCCGGAAGCTCTTCGAGGACACCCTCGGGCGGTTCGGCGTGAAGTCGTTCCGCGCGCTGGGTGCCACCTTCGATCCGCACCTCCACGAGGCGGTGCAGGGGATCGAGAGTCACGAGCATCCGGCCAACGTGATCGTGCAGGAGATCGTCCGCGGCTTCTTCCTCCACGACCGGCTGGTGCGGCCGTCGATGGTGGTGGTCTCCCGGGGACCCGGCCCGGCGCCGGCCGCGGCGGAGCCTCCGGCCCCGGCGGAGAGGGAAGCGCCCCCGGTTCGCGAGACCACGGGCGGCGGCGAGGACTGCGGCGAGGGCCCCGCGAACTAGCGGGTCGTTCCCGCCTCTTCGGAGGCGGGCGGGGGACGGGAAGAACATGGGCAAGGTGATCGGAATCGATCTCGGCACCACCAACTCGTGCGTGGCGGTGATGGAGGGCGGCGACCCGGTGGTGGTCCCGAACTCCGAGGGCAGCCGCACCACGCCGTCGATGATCGCCTTCACCGACGGCGAGGAACGGCTGGTCGGCCAGATCGCCAAGCGGCAGGCGATCACCAACCCCGAGAACACCGTCTACGTGGTGAAGCGGCTGATCGGCCGGCGCTACGACACGCCGGAGGTGGCGCGCTCGAAGACCCTGGTCCCCTACAAGATCGTCCCGGCGGACAACGGCGACGCCTGGGTCGAGGTCCGGGGCGAGCGGATGAGCCCGGCGGAGCTGTCGGCGATCGTCCTCGGGAAGATGAAGCAGACCGCCGAGGACTACCTGGGCGAGCCGGTCACCGACGTGGTGATCACCGTCCCCGCCTACTTCGACGACGCCCAGCGGCAGGCCACCAAGGACGGCGGCCGGATCGCCGGCCTCAACGTCCTCCGGATCATCAACGAGCCCACCGCCGCGGCGCTGGCCTACGGCCTCGACAAGCGCGGCGCGGAGACGAAGAGCGAGCGGATCGCCGTCTACGATCTCGGCGGCGGCACCTTCGATATCTCCATCCTCGAGCTGAACCAGGGCGTCTTCGAGGTGAAGGCGACCAACGGCGACACCTTCCTCGGCGGCGAGGATTTCGACCGCCGGGTGATCGACTGGCTCTCCGATCGCTTCTTCGAGGAGACCGGGATCGATCTCCGGCAGGACCGGATGGCGCTCCAGCGCCTCAAGGAAGCGGCGGAGCGCGCCAAGCACGAGCTGTCGAGCGCCACGGAGACGGAGATCAACCTCCCCTTCATCACCGCCGACTCGACCGGCCCGAAGCACCTCACCCAGTCCCTCGACCGCAGCACCTTCGAGGAGCTGGTCCAGGACCTGATCGACAAGACCCTCGAGCCCTGCCGGATCGCGCTTCGCGACGCCAACCTCGCCACCAAGGACATCGATCAGGTGATCCTGGTGGGCGGGATGACCCGGATGCCGAAGGTCCAGGAGAAGGTCCGGGCCTTCTTCGGCCGGGAGCCGAACAAGGGCGTCAATCCCGACGAGGTGGTGGCGATCGGCGCCTCGATCCAGGGCGCGGTGCTCAAGGGCGACGTCAAGGACGTGCTCCTCCTCGACGTCACCCCGCTCTCCCTGGGCGTCGAGACCGCCGGCGCGGTCTTCACCAAGATCATCGAGAAGAACACCACCATCCCCTGCAAGAAGGCGCAGGTCTTCTCCACCGCCCAGGACAACCAGCCGATCGTCTCCGTCCACGTGCTCCAGGGCGAGCGCGAGATGGCCACCGACAACAAGACCCTGGCCCGGTTCGAGCTGGTGGGGATCCCGCCGGCGCCCCGCGGCGTCCCGCAGATCGAGGTCTCCTTCGACATCGACGCCAACGGGATCGTTCACGTCTCCGCCAAGGACCTGGGGACCGGCAAGCAGCAGTCGATCCGCATCGTCGCCTCCTCGGGCCTCACCGAGGAAGAGATCCAGCGGATGGTCCGGGACGCCGAGGCGAACCGCGGCGACGACAAGCGGAAGAAGGCGGTGGCCGACGCCAAGAACGCCGCCGACGGCCTGATCTACACCACGGAGAAGAGCCTCGAGGAGTACGCCTCGGCCCTCTCCGCGGAGGACATCGAGGAGATCAAGGGCGACCTCGAGGCGCTCAAGGCAGTCCTACCTACCCACGACCTCGATCGGATCAAGGAGGCCACCGCCCGCCTCGAGGGCTCGGCCTACCGGATCGCCGACGCCATCTACGCGGCGGAGCAGAAGTAGCGGCGGCGTGTTATCTACCCCCGCCCGGCCGATGCCGCCGGGCGGAGGGAAGACACGTGGACTTTGCCGCCCGGGTGACGGAACGCGCCCGTCGCCTCGACACCCGTATCTGTGTCGGTCTCGATCCCCGTCCCGCCTGGCACCCGGCCGGCGTCGGCGTCTACGAGCACTGCCGCGACGTCCTCGAGGCGTGCGCGCCGTACGCCTGCGCGGTGAAGCCGCAGCTCGCCTTCTTCGAGGCGGAGGGGCTCTCCGGCCTCGAGGCCCTGGCCAAGGT
>JAEZJH010000330.1 GCA_023436385.1 Pseudomonadota bacterium | reverse complement strand
GAGCGGCGGGCGACGCGGTGGATGCTCGGGCTCTCGTTGTGTCTCTTTTTCGTCCCCCCGGCCAACGGGCTGGCCGGCGGCGCCTTTGGCGGCTACCTGCTCGGCTCGCCGCGGCGGGCGCTCCGGCACGAGATCTTCCCGGCGCTCGGCTGGGCGCTGGTGGGGATCACCCTGGTCGGCTTCCTGCTCACGCCGTTCGTGGGCTACGTCACCCTCGTCCCCGCGGGCTGGGCCCTGGTCACCGGGGCCGGCCTGATCCTCGGGGCGCTCTGCGGCGGCGCGCGCGCCGAGGCGGTGCACCGCCGCCGGGCCGAGAACCCTTAGACCTTGCTCTCCTCGCGCTGGACCAGACGCCGGATGTTGCCGGCGTGCCGGACCAGGATGAGGAGCATCATCGCCAGCACCACCACCGTGTAGGCCGGATAGGCGGCAAGGAACAGGGAGAGGATGGTGGTGAGCGCCACCGCGGAGAGCGAGCCCAGGGACGAGACCCGGGTCGTGCCCCAGACCACCGCGTAGGTGACGAGGCCGGCGACGGCGATCCAGGGCACCACCGCGAAGAGGACGCCGAGCGCGGTGGCCACGCCCTTGCCGCCCTTGAAGCCCAGGTAGACCGGGAAGATGTGGCCGGCGAAGGCGGCGAAGCCGATCGCGGCCGGCCACCAGGCCATGGCCGCGGGATCCGCTGCCCCCGACACCAGCCAGACCTTGGCGAGCCAGGCCGGCAGGAACGACTTCAGCGTGTCGAGGACCAGGACGGCGATCGCCGCCTTCTTCCCGGCGGCGCGGGCGACGTTGGTCGCGCCGATGTTGCCCGAGCCGATCCGACGCACGTCGGTCTGGAAGAAGAGCTTGCCGACCAGGAGCCCGAAGGGCACCGCGCCGAGCAGGTAGGCGAATAGGACCAGGCCGAGGAGGGGGACGACCGAGTTCATGGCCGCGCAGCCTACGCCGGACAGGCGCCGGTGAGAAAGCGGTAGAGCAGGAGGTACGCCCAGTTGGCGACGAAGAGGGCCAGGAGCCCCAGCGATGCGGCGCGCTTCTCACCGGCGGAGGCGACCACCACCGGCCGCGGCAGGGACGGGACCAGCCAGGTGGCGAGCAGGATCCCGGAGCCGAGGACCCACGCGAAGAACAGCGTCGTGCCCAGGGGCGACACGGTGAAGGCGCTGCCCAGCTCGAGGTGGGCCGCCCGCACGAAGGCCCGGGTGAAGCCGCAGCCGCCACAGGGCCAGCCGGTCAGTTGCCGGAAGTTGCAACCGGGGAGGTGGGCGAGGAGCGCCCGGGGCAGGTGCGGCAAGACGAGCGCCGCGCCTGCCGCGGCGAGGCCGAGGAGGCCGAAGACCTCCCGGTGGCCGAAACGGTGGGGTCCGCGCTGGAAGCGGAGGGCGATCACCGATGCACCCTACCCCGCCCCCGCCCGGACCCGCCACGGCGGACCGCCTCCCGGCGACCGGCCGGCCCACGGCCCTCCCGGCCGCCCGGGCCCCGCATCTCACCGAAACGCGGTCATATTCGGGCTTCTCGCCCCGAATCGGGGCGGACCCGCAACGAGAGTCGGGGTCCGGCATTTCTCCGGCGCGCACGTCGTTCTTTCGCGGCGAGTGGCTCCGGGGCGAACCCCCACCTTTCGGTGTGGGCACGTCATGTGCTAAGGAGCGCGGCTCGATCCGGGGGCGCCCTCCCCCGAGCCGACGGCCGGCAGTCAAGAAGGTCGTCGGGATGCCCGGCTCGTTCCGGGACGTAGGGACGGCATTCCGAACGAAGAGAGGGAAGAAAAACAGTGGCCTCCGTTAAGCTCGACAGGATCCGGAACATCGGGATCTCCGCCCACATCGACTCGGGCAAGACCACGCTCTCCGAGCGCATCCTCTATTACACGGGTCGGATCCACGCGATCCACGAAGTCCGGGGCAAGGACGGCGTGGGCGCGAAGATGGACTCGATGGATCTCGAGCGCGAGAAGGGCATCACCATCCAGTCCGCCGCGACGTACTGCGAGTGGAAGGGCTACAACATCAACCTGATCGACACCCCCGGGCACGTCGACTTCACCATCGAGGTGGAGCGCGCCCTCCGGGTGCTCGACGGCGCGGTGCTGGTGCTCTGCTCGGTGGCCGGCGTGCAGTCGCAGTCGATCACCGTCGATCGGCAGATGCGGCGCTACCGCGTCCCGCGGCTCGCGTTCGTCAACAAGATGGACCGCGCCGGCGCCAACTACTTCCGCGTCGTCTCGCAGCTCCGCGAGAAGCTGGGCCACATCGCCGTGGCGATGCAGCACCCGATCGGCGCCGAGGATCGCTTCGAAGGCGTCTGCGACCTCGTCACCATGAAGGCCTACTACTTCGAGGGCGAGGGCGGCGAGGACGTCCGCGAGGCCGAGATCCCGGCCGACCTCCTCGAGAAGTGCCAGGAACTCCGGGCCGAGCTGATCGCCGCCGTGGCCGATCACGACGAGGCCCTGGCCGAGAAGTTCCTCGCCGAGGAGGAGCCCACCGAGGAGGAGCTGAAGGCGGCGATCCGCCGGGCGACCATCGCCCTCAAGATCACCCCGGTGTTCTGCGGCTCCGCCTACAAGAACAAGGGCGTCCAGAAGCTCCTCGACGGCGTGACCTACTACCTCCCGCACCCGGACGAGGTCGTCAACGAGGCGCACGATCAGGCGAAGGAGGAGGAGAAGATCCGCCTCACCTCCGACCCGACCGCGCCCTTCGTCGGCCTGGCGTTCAAGCTCGAGGACGGCCGCTACGGGCAGCTGACCTACATGCGCATCTACCAGGGGACCGTCCGCAAGGGCGACACCATCTTCAACATCTCCAACCAGGAGAAGAAGGTGAAGGTCCCCCGTCTCGTTCGCATGCACTCGAGCGAGATGCACGACATCGACGCGGCCAGCGCCGGCGACATCGTGGCGATGTTCGGCGTGGAGTGCGCCTCCGGCGACACCTTCACCGACGGCAACGTGAAGTACACGATGACGTCGATGCACGTTCCGGACGCGGTGATCAAGCTGGCGATCGCGCCGAAGGACAAGAGCGCCTCCGCCAACTTCTCGAAGGCGCTCAACCGGTTCACCAAGGAAGATCCGACCTTCCGGGCCTACCGGGACGAGGAGAGCGCCCAGACGATCATCGCCGGCATGGGCGAGCTGCACCTCGACATCTACATCGAGCGCATGCGCCGCGAGTACAACTGCGAGGTGATCGTCGGCAAGCCGCAGGTGGCCTACCGCGAGACGATCACCCAGCGGGCGGACTTCAACTACACGCACAAGAAGCAGACCGGTGGCTCCGGCCAGTACGCGAAGGTGGCCGGCTTCATCGAGCCGCTGCCGGCCGACGCGGTGGAGCTGTACGAGTTCGTCGACGAGGTGGTCGGCGGCGCCATCCCCCGCGAGTTCATCCCCGCCTGCGACAAGGGCTTCAAGGAGGCCGTGGTCAAGGGCACGATGATCGGCTTCCCGGTGGTCGGCGTCCGGTGCGTGGTGAACGACGGCGCCTCCCACGCGGTCGACTCCAGCGAGATGGCGTTCAAGATCGCCGCCATCCAGGCGTTCCGCGAGGGCTACGCCAAGGCCAAGCCCACGATCCTCGAGCCGGTGATGAAGGTCGAGGTGCAGACGCCCGAGGAGTTCCAGGGCGCGGTGATCGGCGGCCTGAACCAGCGCCGCGGCGTCATCGGCGGCTCGCAGACGCACGAGGCATTCGTCACCATCGAGGCCGAGGTGCCGCTCTCCGAGATGTTCGGGTACTCGACCGACCTCCGGTCGGCCACCCAGGGCAAGGCGGAGTTCACCATGGAGTTCGCGCGCTACTCGCCGGTGCCCCGTGGCGAGCAGGAAAAGCTGATGGCCCAGTACCAGGAGAAGAAGAAGGCCGAGCAGGGGAAGTAACCCGCCGCCTTCTAGAAGCACCGCGGGGGCCCGGGTCGACGACCCGGGCCCTTCGCCTTAATCGATCTTCCGACTCGTGAAGGAGCGCCCGCCATGCCAACCATCCAGGTCACCAACGTCACCAAGGCGTACGGGGGCAAGAAGCTCTTCGAGGACGTGAACGTCGTCTTCTCCGAGGGGAAGCGCTACGGCCTCACCGGCCCCAACGGCGCCGGCAAGTCGACGTTCATGAAGATCCTCTCCGGCGACCTCGAGCCGGACACGGGCATGATCTCCCGGCCAAAGCGAACCTCGGTGCTCCGCCAGGACCAGTTCGCCTACGAGGACCAGCGGGGGATCGACGTGGTCCTGCAGGGGAACAAGTCGCTCTGGTCCGTGCTCCAGGAGAAGGAGGCGCTGATCCACCTCCCGAACCTGACGGAGGAGCAGGGCCTGCGCCTGGGCGAGCTCGAGGTGACGATCGCGGAGGAGGACGGCTACACGGCGGAGAGCGACGCGGGCGAGCTCCTCGACGGCCTCGGGGTCCCGGCGGAGGACCACTACCGGAAGATGCGGGAGGTGGCGGGCGGCCTGAAGCTCCGGGTGCTCCTGGCCCAGGCGCTCTTCGGCAAGCCCCACGCGCTGCTCCTCGACGAGCCCACGAACAACCTGGACCTCGACTCGATCCGCTGGCTGGAAAAGTTCCTCACCAGCTACGAGGGCGTGCTGATCGTGATCTCGCACGACCGGCACTTCCTCAACGCGGTCTGCACGAACATCGCGGACATCGACTACAACGCGATCATCACCTACGTCGGCGGCTACGACGAGATGGTGCTGATGAAGGGGCAGGTCCGGAACCGGATCGAGTCGCAGAACCAGGAGAAGCAGAAGAAGATCGCCCAGCTGCAGGACTTCATCGCCCGCTTCTCGGCGGGGACGCGCGCCTCCCAGGTGCAGAGCCGCAAGAAGCAGATCGAGAAGCTGCAGCTCGATCACCTGAAGCGCTCGAACATCGAGCGGCCGTTCATCCAGTTCACGCAGAAGCGGCCCTCGGGGAAGCAGACGCTGACGGTCGAGGGGCTGACCAAGCGGTGGCCGGAGCGGGTCGTCTGCGAGAACTTCGAGACGCTGATCACCCGGGGCGAGAAGGTCGGGATCATCGGGCGGAACGGCGTGGGTAAGACGACGCTCTGCCGGATGCTGGTGGGAGAGCTGGCGCCGGACGAGGGCAAGGTGATCTGGGGCCACGAGGCCTCGGTGGGCTACCTGGCGCAGGATCACCGGGAGTCGATCCCGAACGGGACGACGGCGGCGGAGTGGCTGCACTCGTTCGATCCCCAGGCGCACAACGAGGAGATCCGCGGGCTGCTGGGGAAGATGCTCTTCAAGGGCGAGGAGGGGATGAAGCCCACGCAGGCGCTCTCGGGCGGCGAGGCGGTGCGGCTGATCTTCTCGAAGCTGATGCTCACCAAGGACAACGTCCTCGTCCTCGACGAGCCGACGAACCACCTCGACCTCGAGTCGATCCTGTCGCTGCAGGATGCGCTGCAGAAGTACGAGGGGACCGTGTTCGTGGTGTCGCACGACCGGAACCTGATCAGCGAGGTCTGCGACCGGTTGTTCGCGTTCACGCCGGATGGGCTGATCGACTTCAAGGGAACGTACGACGAGTTCCTCGAGAAGCACGGGGACGACTTCAAGAAGGCGGTGGCGTCGGCGGCTTACTGACCGGTTCTTCTCCGGCGGTTGGGCGAAGGCCCTGGGGTGAAGACCCTGGGGCCTTTGTCGTTCCTGCGGTCGAATGATGAAGACGGTGGAGCGGCCGCGGCGCGCGCAGGGCGTGGGAGGGCTGGCACGGCCGGCGCGGCCGTCTCCTCGGCAGGGCTGCTGGCAAAACCCTCCGCTCGGCCCCGGCTTTTCGCGTGGGGGCGGAGCCGATGCTCGGGTTTGCTGGCGCAGACTGCCTCGTCGAGGTCCGCGCTTCGGCCGGCCACGCACAGCGTGGGAGGGCGCGCGTCGCGGGCGGGCGATCGCGATGGGATCGCGGACGGTCGGGATGGCTACCGCGGTGGCTTGGGAGGAAGACCGTTCCTGTCCGCTAGCGGGCAGTCCAGGCGGCGCGGAGGAGGCGGGAGGCGACGCAGGTGGCGTGGACGGGGTCGCGGCCGATGGCGGTCTCGTCGGAGAGGACGACGCCGGCGTAGCCGCGGAAGACGAGGTCGAAGAGGTGGCAGACCTCGGAGCGGGTGGGGGCCGGGTGCTCGGTGAGGTGCTCGAGGACCTGGCCGGCCATGTAAACCGGGCGCGGGTGATCGGCGGGGCGGAAGCGGGCGACGAAGCCGGCCATGGCCTCGGCGCCGAGCTGGGCGCCGAGATCGCCGCGGCAGATCCACAGGTCGTCCGCGGTCTCCTCGATCCGGGCCAGGGACTCGATCGCCTCCCGGCGCTCGATCTTGGCGATCACCGGGCAGCCCAGGGTGCGGCGGCGGATCCAGCCCAGCTCCCGGCCGTCCTTCACGAAGCTGACGGCGTAGGAGACGTCGGGGCAGCGGGTGGCGCAGCGCATGGCGGCCTGGTCGGTCTCGGGGAGATCCTCGAGGTCGACGGGGTGCTCCACCACGTTCACGCCCTTCCGCGCCTTGAGCACGCCGGCGCCCAGGGCCCGGGCGTCGAGGGCCCCGGCGGAGACGGCCTCGACCCGGAGCTGGATCCGGGCGTCGTCGAGGC
>JAEZJH010000261.1 GCA_023436385.1 Pseudomonadota bacterium | reverse complement strand
GCCTCGAACACCGGACCGAGCCCGGGGATCTGGCTCACCACCCGGGAGAGCGAGACCCCGGAGATCCCCTCGATCACCGGCGGGAGCTGGGCGACGATCTTGGCCACGTCGGCGGTCACCTTCGAGGCCCCGCCGCCCTCGCCGCCGGTGTTGATCACCACCATCTTCTCCATCTTCGAGAGCGGCTCGGAGACGGCCTTGGCCAGCTCCGGCAGCATCCCGGTGAAGAGGTCCACCACCGCGGCGGCGTTGTAGCCCTGGAAGGCCTCCGCCTTCTTCCGCATCGCCTCGGCCTCGGCGAGGCCCCGGAGCCGGATCACCTCGGCCTCGGCGGCGCCCTTGGCCCGGATCGCCTCCGCCTCCGCGAGACCGGTGGCCTGGATCACCTCGGCCTGGGCCTGGCCGGCAAAGCGGGTGGCCGAGGCCTGGCCTTCCGCCTCGGCGGCCAGCCGGAAGCGCGTCGCCTCCGCCTCCACCTGCGCCGCGTAGCGCCGGGCGTCGGCGGGCTTCTGAACCGTGGCCTCGAGCTCCTTCTGGGCCCGGAGGATCTCCTTCTCCTGGACGAGGATCCGCTGCTCCTTCTCGATCACCTCGACCGAGACCTCCTCCCGCTTCACCTCCTGGGCCTTCTTGAAGCGCGAGAGGTCGTAGGCGAGGTCGGCCTCGGCCTTCTTCTGCTGCACGCTGACCGCGAACTCCGCTTGCTTCAGCTCGTAGTCCCGGTTGGCGGCGGCCACCTGGGTCTCCGCCTCGTAGCGGGCGACGTCGCCCTCCTTCTTCGCCACCGCGGAGCGGATTGCCGCGTCGCGGTTGGCCTCGGCCTGGGCGATCTGCGCCTGGGAGGTGGCCTGGGCCTCCTTCACCGCGGCGTCGCGCTTCACCTCGGCGAGGCGCGGCTTGCCGAGGGCCTCGAGGTAGCCGTTGACGTCGGTGATGTCCCGGAGGGTGAAGGAGACGATCCGGAGGCCCATGTGGGCGAGGTCGGGGGTGGCCACCTCGTGGACCTTCTGCGCGAAGGCCTCCCGGTTCTTGTAGATGTCCTCGACCTTCATCGTGCCGAGGATCGCCCGGAGGTGGCCCTCCACCGTCTGCAGGGCGACCTCCATGATCTCCTTGGTCCCGCGCCCCAGGAACTGCTCGGCGGCGGTGGCGATCGCCACCTCGCCGGAGTCGACCTTGATCTGGGCGATGCCGTCGACGCGGACGGGGATGCCCTGGTCGGTGACCACCTCCGGCGTGTGCACGTGGATGGTCATCACCTCCAGCGACAACACATCCGCCTTCTGGATCCCCGGCCAGACGAAGGCGCCGCCGCCCACCTGCACCTTGAAGCCGAGGGTCTTCGACGGATCGATGCGCCGGTTCCGGACCATGCCGGAGATGATCAGCGCCTCGTTGGGCCCGACCTTCTTGTAGCGGCCGAGGATCGCCAGGGTGAAGGTGACCAGGAAGGCCACGATCCCCAGGCCGGCCAGGATCAGCTCGTTGCCCTCGAACATGATGTCTCCGGTTGTATGGACAGGTGTCAGCGGTCGGCGGCGGGGAGCTCGAGGGAATACGCGCCTTCGGGCTCGACCAGGAAGGTGGCGCCCTCGAGCCGGACGATCCGCACCCGCGCTCCCCGGGGGATCTCCCGGCCGGAGGCGGAGCGGGCGGCGCCGGCGTTGCGGCGGCCGCCGGCCAGGTAGGCGATCTCGCCCACGCCGCCGGCCGGAACGGTGACGGTGATCTCGCCCGCTCGCCCGGCCAATTCCGCCGGTCCCTCGGCGCTGGAGATCTCGCCGTAGGCGAGGATCTTCACCGTGGCCCAGGCCACCCCGACGCCGAGCACCGCGGCCCCGAACAGCGCGATCGGGACGTGGATCAGCGGCGATTCGATCCCCAGGCCGCCGTGGAGGCCGAGGCCGGTGGCGCCGAACCCGGTGAGGTAGCCGGCGATGGCGGTGGGCGAGAAGAGCGGCAGGCTGAGGGCTCCGCCCCCGTGCTCGCCGGTGGCCTCGCCGAAGCCGTCGTGGGCCCCGCCTTCGGCGCCGAAGTGGCCGCCGGCATGGACCTCGCCGTGGCCGGCGTCGCCGCCCACGTGGCCGAGGAGGAAGTTGACGACGGTCCAGCCGAGGCCGACCACCAGCGTCAGGACGTAGAGCCCGAGCATCGCCGCTCCGGCGGGTGAGCTGGGACCCCTCCCGTCCCCCCGCGATGTGTCCCGACACGGTATCGCGCGGCCGGCGGCCGGGCAACGCACGCGGAGACACGTCCCCCGGGAGCGTTTACCGGTCCTGCGAGGCCGCCGCCTCGAGCTGCGCCCGGGCCGCGGCGATCAGCGCGGTCCGGGCCCAAGTCGCCGGCGCCGCCGTGCCGGCGAGTTGGGTGGCCAGCACCACCAGCTCCCGTTCCGCCGGGGTGAGCCGGAGGCTGAACGGGAAGGTCAGCTGCTCGGGCGGCAGGGTGTGGCGGCGCGCCTTGGGCCGACGCCGGCGGGAAGTCTCCTCATCCAGCGCCGCAAAGGCGGCCAGCTCGTCGACGAATCGGGGGGCGGTGCCGTACATGGTGACCTCCTGCACTTTCCATGTGCGGACCTCGGTAAACGGATCGCTCGGCGGCAGGACTTTTTGCCGGGGGTGTGGATATCGCCCGGCTCCGGGCCCCGGATGCGGCATGTGTCCGGTTGTGTCGGCTCCCGACCGAGATGGGCTACGGGCGCTCGGGGAGGATCGACTCGGGCACCTTGGCCACCCGCACCCGGCGCACCCGCCGCGGGCTCCGCTCCACCACCGTGAAGGCCAGGCCGTGGGCCTGGAGGCGGGCGCCGATCTCGGGGATCTGGCCGGCGAGCTGGTTGAGGAAGCCGGCCAGCGTCTCGTAGGCCTCGTCCTCGGGGAGCTCCACCCCGAGGGCCTCGTTGAACTCGGAGATCGGGACCCGGGTCGAGACCAGCCAGGTGCCGTCGGGCTGGGGCTGGACGTCCTTGGGCTCGGGGACGTCGTGCTCGTCTTGGATGTCGCCGACGATCTCCTCGAGGATGTCCTCGAGGGTGACCACGCCGATGAAGCCGCCGTACTCGTCGGTGACCATCGCCATGTGTACCCGTTTCCGCTGCATCTCCCGGAGCAGGTGGCCGATCTTGGTGGCCCAGGGGACGAACACCGGCGGCCGGATCGCGTCGGCGAGCTTGATCAGCTCGGGGTGGGTGAGGAGCGGCACCAGATCCCGGGCGTGGAGCACGCCGACGATCTGGTCGATCTCGCCCTGGTAGACCGGCATCCGGGAGTGCCCCTCCTCGGCGAGGATCCGGACCAGCTCCTCGGGCGGCGTGTCGAAGGGGATGGCCACCACCAGCGGCCGGGGGACCATCACCTCCTTGGCGATCTTGCTGGGGAACTCGAAGATCGAGCGGACCAGCTCGGCCGACGGCGCGTCCTCGTCCTCCTTCGCCTCCTCCTCGAGGAAGCGCTCGAGATCCTCGAGGGATGGGGCGGCGGCGGTAAAAGTGGCCTCGGCGCCGAGGGGCTTCAGC
>JAEZJH010000258.1 GCA_023436385.1 Pseudomonadota bacterium | reverse complement strand
GGCCAGTTCCTTCGCGCCGGCGGCGGCGAGGGCGGCGGCGCCGGCGCGGGGCGACGACTCCGCCCGCCGGAGGATCCCGGCGAGGCGCGCCGGCGAGCCGCGCACCTTCCCGCCCTTCACCGCGGCGGAAACCCGGTCGAGCCACTCGCGCTCCGCCTTGCCGGGGTCGACGTCGTGGCGGACCAGCTTGCGCGGCGCCAGCCCGCCCACCAGCGCGCGCCGGTTGCGGATCAGGCGCGCGGAGATCGAGTAGGTCTCCGCCAGGTGCGAGAGGAACCGGTGCCGCGCCCGGCCGCCCTCCGGATCCGGTCGGGTGATCTCCTCCGCGGCCCCGACCAGCACCTCGTCGTCGGGAAGGAGCGCGACGATCTCCCGCGCCGCGTCGGCGGTGGCCGCCGGGGTCCGCGCCGCGAGGAACGCCCGCGTCCGCTCGGAGAGATCGCCCTGCCGCTCGAGCCGCTCCTCGAACGCCTCGAAGGTCTCCGGCGAGGCCGGATCGACGAGGAGGAGCAGCCGGAAGTACTCCTCCGGATCGAGCTGCAGCGGCGTCGCGGTGAGGAGGAGGAGGCCGAAGGAGTTGTCGGCGGCGGCCTCGGCGGCGGCGTAGGCCTGGTCGCTGGCGAGGTGATGGGCCTCGTCGAAGATGACCAGGTCCCAGGCCGCCTCCGGGGCGGCGATCGCCTCCCGCAGGGACTCGTCGCTGGCGAGCAGCTCGAGGGAGGTGACGATCCGATGGTGGCGCCACCAGATCGGCCGCGGGTCGGCCTCCGCCTCGGCGGCGATCCGCTCCTCGTCCACCAGGGTAAAGAGCGTGTGGAACTTGTGGTACAGCTCCGCGAGCCACTGCACGGTGAGGTGCGCCGGCGCCACCACCAGCACCCGGCGCGCCAGGCCGGTCTGGGCGAGGGCGGCGTAGACCATGCCGGCCTCGATCGTCTTCCCCAGGCCCACCTCGTCGGCGAGCACGAAGCGCGGCGCCCGGGCGGAGAGCACCCGCTGCACCACCGCCAGCTGGTGCGGCTTCGGCATCACCCGGCTGCCCAGCATCGCCCCCAGGGCGTCGGCACGCCGCTCGAGGTCGAGGCGGACGGCCCGGGAGCGGAGGGCGAACTCCTCCTCGTCCCCGGGGCGGTTCCCGGAGAGTTGCTCGAGGGCGCCGGCCCGGGGCGGGCGCGGCGAGAGCACGTCCTCCCCGAGGGTCTTCCGGGCTCCGTCGGGCAGCTCCACCAGGTAGCGGAAGAGCGGCGAGTGGGCGGACTCCCCGCCCTCGATCACGCGCCCGCGAAGGCCGTCGAGCTCGACCTCGTCGCCCGGGGAGAAGCGGAAGCGCACCACCGCCGGGTCCTTGGCGGAGATCAGGATCGGCGGCCCCCGGCGGCCCACGAAGCGAACGGAGAGATACCGTCCCGCCTCCTTGACGGCGACGACCTCGCCCACGCCCCACGACGGCTGCGCGCGATGGACGACCTTCATTCCCGGCTGGTGCATCGGTCTTTCGCTAGCAGCGGTTCGCCCGTCGGTCAACGAATTCCCCGGTTTCCACCGCAATTCCGCCGTGGCGCGGCGCCCCGGTGTATCGCCGCGGATCACCGGCACAAGGTGGGGACGGGACCGGCGGGGATCAGGCCCGCGGCGACAGCGCGTCGACCAGCCGGTCGAGCGCGTCCACGTGGAGAAAATGGCCCGCGTCGGCCAGGGTGATCACGGGACAGCCGGCCGCCTCCAGGCGTCGGGCCTCGGCATCGGTCACGTAGGGCGAGCGGTCGCCGCGCACCAGCCGGAGCGGCCGGAGGCGGCTCTCGACCACGTCCCAGGCGTCGGAGTCCCGGAGGGCCCGGTGGAAGCGCGCCAGCGCCTCCCGGTCGATCCGCCAGGTGAAGTCGGCGCCGTCCCGGACCACGTTCATCAGCAGCCAGTCGACCAGCGCCGGGGGAAAGTCGCCCCGGGAGAGTGCGGTGCGGAACTCGTCCCGCGTCGCCGCCCGCGCCGGCGCCGATCGGAGGAGCACCAGCGCCGCCTCGCTCTCGCCGACGCCCGGCGGGATCGGCCCCGGGGTGATGTCGAGGAGCGTGGCGCGCGCCACGTCCCCGGGGGAGCGACGGATCGCCTCGAGGGCCACCTTGCCGCCCATGGAATGGCCGATAAGCTCGACGGGGCCGGCGAGCCCGGCGGCGCGGGCGGTGGCGAGGACGTCGCCGGCCACGGTGGCGAGGTCGGCCTCCGGCGGCAGCGGCGGGGAGGCGCCGTGGCCGGTGAGGTCGGGGGCGACGATCGAGAGGCCGGGGTCGCGCTCGACCAGGCGCCGGGCCAGGGAGGAGAGGTTCCGGCCCGAGCCCAGGAAGCCGTGGAGGAGGACCATCGGCCGGGGGCCCTCGCCGTATCGCTGGAAGGCGAGCATCGCGGTCGAAGATACGCGGCGACCCCCCCTCGTCAAGGCGCCGCCCTCGCCCCCCGCCCCGGATCCGGACGTCGGTTCGCCGACCCGGACCGGTGCACAACGTTGATCCCGTTCGGGCCCTCTGCTATCCACCCCCGGACGCCGCGAGTGGCGACGACACAGGAGACGTATCCAATGGCCGTCCAGGTCCAGAACCGCAGCAAGAAGAAGACGAAGAACCGCGCCAAGGGCAAGGTGGCCGCCGTGAAGCGCGCCCGGGTCCGCCGTTGCCGCGCGCAGCGCCGGGGCCGGTAGCCCGGAACCAAGGGGGGGACGATGGCCAAGGCGGAGGGGGGCGGCGCGTTCGCGACCGACCTCGGCTATCTCGACAGGTTCCT
>JAEZJH010000254.1 GCA_023436385.1 Pseudomonadota bacterium | reverse complement strand
TACGACACCACCCTGGCGGTGGCCCGGGACCGGGCCCCGCGGATCGGCGTCTGCTTCGACGGCGAGCTGATCGAGCGGCTCCCCGCCGAGGCCCACGACGCCCCGGTCGACGTGGTGGTGACCGATTCCCGCACGATCCGCTCCCCCGGACGGCGCCATCGGGCGTAGGTTGTCCCGACCCCGCCTGCTTCCAGGCTCCACCCGAAAGGCGCGATGAGGCTCCTGTTCCTGGGCGATATCGTCGGCAAGCCCGGCAAGAAGGCCGTGCTCGACCTCCTGCCCGCGCTGGTCCGCGACCACCGCATCGACGTCACCGTCGCCAATTGCGAGAACGTCGCCGGTGGCGCCGGCGTCAACCCCGACTCGGCCGAGGAGCTGCTCGCCGGCGGCTGCGATCTCCTCACCACCGGCAACCACATCTGGACCCGGGAGCGGGAGATCGTCGAGTACCTCTCCACCTCCCGGCGCCTCCTCCGGCCGGCCAACTACCCGAAGCCCTGCCCGGGGAAGGGCCACGCCATCATCCCGGTTCGGGGCGGCCGAAAGCTCGGGGTGGTGAACCTCGAGGGCCGGATCTTCATGAAGCCCCTCGACGATCCGTTCCCCCTCGCCCGGGAGCTGGTCAACGAGCTGCGGAAGGAGACGCCCTGCGTCTTCGTCGACTTCCACGGCGAGGCCACCAGCGAGAAGAACGCCATGGGCGCCTACCTCGACGGCCTGGCCAGCGCGGTGATCGGCACCCACACCCACGTGCAGACCGCCGACGAGCGGATCCTCCCCGGCGGCACCGCCTTCCTCACCGACGCCGGGATGTGCGGCCCCCTCGACTCCGTGATCGGCCTCAAGAAGGAGATGTCGATCGCCCGCTTCCTCACCCAGCGCCGGGCCGGCTTCGAGACCGCCACCAAGCTCGTCTACGTGCAGGGCGCGGTGGTCGAGCTCGACGACGCCACCGGACGGGCCATCGCCATCGAGCGGGTTCGGGTGAAACATACCGACTAGGCGGGGGAGCGTTTCTCCCGTCTCCGGAGGCGGCTGCATCGGCTAGGATGCGCCGCCATGAGCGCCCTTCTCCGCCGGGCCACGCCCGAAGAACAGCTCGCCGAGGTCACCCGCGGCGCCGTCGACCTGGTCACCCGCGAGGATCTCCTCGCCCGCCTGCAGAAGTCCTACGAGACCGGCGTCCCGCTCCGGGTGAAGGCCGGCTTCGATCCCACCAAGCCCGACCTGCACCTGGGCCACACCGTGCCCCTCACCCGCATGGCCCGGTTCCAGCAGTTCGGCCACACGGTGATCTTCCTGATCGGCGACTTCACCTCGCGGATCGGCGATCCCAGCGGCCGGAACGTCACCCGGCCGCCGCTCTCCGAGGAGGAGATCCGCGTCAACTCGGAGACCTACCAGGAGCAGGTCTTCAAGATCCTCGACCGGGAGCGGACCGAGGTCCGCTTCAACAACGAGTGGTTCGGGAAGATGACCGCCGCCGACATGATCCGCCTCGCCGCCAAGTACCCGGTGGCGCGGATGCTCGAGCGGGACGACTTCCACAAGCGGTTCAAGGAAGGCCGCTCGATCTCCATCCACGAGTTCCTCTACCCGCTCGCCCAGGGCTACGACTCGGTGGCCCTCAAGGCCGACGTGGAGATGGGCGGCACCGACCAGATCTTCAACCTGCTGGTGGGCCGCGACCTGCAGAAGGACTACGGCCAGCGCCCGCAGGTAGTGATGACCGGCCCGATCCTCGAGGGCCTCGACGCCCGCTGGGATCCGGTCGCCGGCAAGATCGTCGGCGACAAGATGTCGAAGTCCCTCGGCAACTACGTGGGCATCTCCGAGGCGCCGGAGGAGATGTTCGGGAAGCTGATGTCGATCACCGACGAGGTGATGTGGCGCTACTACGAGCTGCTCTCCACGAAGCCGATCGCGGAGATCGAGGCGCTCAAGGCCGGCCATCCGCGCACCGCCAAGGTGGAGCTGGCCCGGGAACTGGTCGGCCGCTACCACGGCGCCGTCGCGGCCGCGGCCGCCGTCGCCCACTTCGAGCAGGTGATCGTCCGGAAAGAACGGCCGGACGAGGTGGAGGAGCGCGACCTCGCCCTCCCCGCCGGCGCCGCCACGGTCCTCCTCGCCAACGTGATCGCCGAGACCGGCCTCGCCGCCTCGAAGAGCGAGGCCCGGCGGCTGATCGCCCAGGGCGGCGTGCAGGTGAACGGCGAGCGCGCCACCGACTCCCAGGCCGCCCTCCCCGCCGGCGACTACGAGTTGAAGGTCGGCAAGCGGAAGTTCCTGCGCGTCCACGTCCGCGGCGCTTGAGGTAGGCGAGCCGCGGTCGGCGCAGCGCCGGCCCGGCCGCCCCGCGAACCGTCACCGCTCCGGGCTCGGCCCGGGGCGGCGACGGATCTCGATCACCACCTCCTCGCAGCCGGCCACCTGGCGGCAGTCGAAGGTGCGGCCCAGCTTGTGGGCCTGGACCAGGAGCGCGAAGACCTTCGGGAACAGCGGCGCGAGGAGCGCCGCCCGGAGGGCCTCCGGACCGCCGCGGGCGAGCTTGGTGGTGAACCGCGGCACCAGCCGCGCCACGAAGCCCTCGACCACCAGATCGACGTCCGCGCCCCGTCCCAGCGCCTCGACGAAGCGCTCGACCAGGCTCGCGGTGGGCGTCGAGGCCCGGAGGATGACGGTGTCGGCCACGGGGACCAGAAGTGCCCGGCGCCGCCGGACGCGTCAATCACGGACGGACGGCGGGGCGACCGGGGGAGGACAGCCCTCCCCCGGCAGGCGTCGAGTGCCGCCTACTTCACCGCCGGCAGCTTGGTCTTGGCCGTCTCGGTGCCGTGGACCTGGTTCGAGATCCGCATCGAGCAGAACTTCGGGCCGCACATCGAGCAGAACTCGGCGGTCTTGAAGGCGTCGTGGGGGAGCGTCTGGTCGTGCAGCTCCTTCGCCCGCTCGGGGTCGAGGGAGAGGCGGAACTGCTCGTTCCAGTCGAAGCGGTAACGGGCCCGGGAGAGGGCGTCGTCGCGGTCGCGGGCGCCGGGGCGGTGGCGGGCCACGTCCGCGGCGTGGGCGGCGATCTTGTAGGCGATGATCCCCTCGCGGACGTCCTCGCAGTCGGGGAGGCCGAGGTGCTCCTTGGGCGTCACGTAGCAGAGCATCGCCGTGCCGTGGCTTGCGGCGATGGTGGCGCCGATGGCGCTGGTGATGTGGTCGTAGCCCGGGGCGATGTCGGTGACGAGCGGCCCGAGGACGTAGAACGGCGCCTCGTCGCACTCTTCCATCTGCCGCTTCACGTTCATTTCGATCTGGTCGAGCGGCACGTGGCCCGGGCCCTCGACCATCACCTGCACGTCGTGCTTCCAGGCCTTCCGGGTCAGCTCGCCCAGGACCTTCAGCTCGGCGAACTGGGCCGCGTCGGAGGCATCGGCGAGGCAGCCGGGGCGGAGTCCGTCGCCGAGGGAGAAGGCCACGTCGTACCGCTTGAAGATCTCGCAGATCTCGTCGAAGTGCGTGTAGAGCGGGTTCTCCTGGTCGTGGGCCTCCATCCACTGGGCCATCAGCGCGCCGCCGCGGCTGACGATGCCGGTCACCCGGTTCTTGGTGAGGGGGACGTGGCCGCGGAGCAGGCCGGCGTGGATGGTCATGTAGTCCACGCCCTGCTTCGCCTGCCGCTCGATCACCTCGAGGAGGCCCTGCACGGTGAGGTCCATCGGATCCTGCACCAGCTGGATCGCCTCGTAGATCGGCACCGTGCCCACCGGCAGCGGCGAGGCCCGGAGGATCGCCTCGCGGATCGCCGGGATGTCGCCGCCGGTGGAGAGGTCCATCACCGTGTCGGCGCCGAAGTGGACGCAGATCCCCAGCTTCTTCAGCTCCTCGTCGATGTGCGAGCTGACCTGGCTGTTGCCGATGTTCGCGTTGATCTTGCAGGTGGCGGCGATCCCCACGCCCACCGGATCGACCTCGGGGTGGTTCACGTTGGCGAGGACGATCATCCGCCCCCGGGCCACCTCGTCCCGCACCGTCTCGGGGGCGAGGCGCTCCTTCTCCGCCACCCGCTGCATCTCGGGCGTGATCTCGCCCTTCCGCGCGAAGTGCATCTGGGTGAGGTTGGGAAGTCCCCTGCGGGACGCCGGGTTATCGCGCATCGCTCCTCCGGAGGGCCGCGGACGCCGCGGCGAAGCGCGCACCCTAGGCGCCCGCTCGCCCGATCGTCAAGCGAGCGTCGGGGGGGTAAAACACGCGGAGTAACAAGCGATTTAACGGCGCGGCGCGTCGCGCCGGCGCAGGAACGCGAACGCCCCGAGGCCATGGGACCCCGGGGCGAGCGACCAGGCGGGAGCGGGAGGCGATCAGGCCGCCTCGCCGAACTCCTGAAGGTAGTCGTGGAGGAAGGTGCGGGTCTTCAGCTCGACCTGCCGCACGCGCTCGCGGGAGACGCCGAAGCGCTTGCCGAGCTGCTCCAGCGTCTTCGGATCGTCGGACTCGAGGCGCTCCTCGACGATGCTCCAGCCCATCTCGCCGATCCGGCCGCGGACCCGCTCGAGCGAGCGCCGCACGTTGTGGCCGACCTCGCCCTGGAAGAAGCGCTGCTCCGGGCCGGGACCCTCGTCGGGCAGCCGGTCGAGCGCGGTGGTCTCGCCGTCCTCGTCGATCGGGAGGTCGAGGGAGACGTCGCGGAGGCCGCGCCGGGCGCCGTCCTCGCCGCCGCGGACGGAGGAGTGGGACTCCTTGAGGTACTTCTGGATGTAGGCGCGGATCCACCAGATCGCGTAGGTCGAGAAGCGGGTGCCCTTGCCGGTGTCGAACTTCTCCACCGCCTTGAGCAGGCCGACGTTCCCCTCCTGGATCAGGTCGTCGAGGCGGCCGCCGCGACCCATGTGCCGCCGGGCGATCGCCACCACGAAGGAAAGGTTGCGCCGGATCAGCTCCTCCCGGGCGCGGGCGTCGCCCCGGTGGCTCCGGTTGGCAAGGTCCCGCTCCTCTTCCCGCGTCAGCGGCTCGTACCGCGGCAGCGACCGGAGGTAGCGGTCCAGCTCTTCGAACTCTCCCCTGCGCGAGGCCCTGGCCATCCGTGTCACCCTCGACCCTTCTAAAACATCACGTTACGGCACCTTTATCCCGGTCCCACCCGCCCCGACGGGCCGAGCCCGCCGTCCCTAGGGACCTCTGGGAGGGGGAGAGGGGGTGGACGAGCAGCCGTCCGCAGTCGACGACACGGATGCACGAAGGGCGGAGTGGTTGCGGACGCGCGTAACGACAAGGGGCGCGCGGCGCCCGTTTTCGGCCCACCGGGGCGGGGACCGTTCGGAAGGCGCCAGACGCGTCTCGTCGAGGCGAGCCGGGAGGTCCGGCCCGCGTGCGGAGCTGGCCTCCCGGAGGCGGCGTCCCGCGCGGTGGCGGAAGGAGGCGCGGCCCGGCTGCGGAGCTGGCTCCGGCGGTGGCGGCCGGGAACGCCGGATCAGGCGCCGGGGAAGATCTTCCCGGGGTTCAAGATCCCCCGGGGATCGAAGACGGCCTTGAGCCGCTTCTGCAGGGCGATGGTGGCCTCGTCCTGCTCCCAGGCGAGGAACTCCTTCTTCGCCAGGCCCACCCCGTGTTCGCCGGTGATCGTGCCGCCCAGCTCGATGGCCAGCTTGACGATCTCCTCGATGCAACGGTCCACCCGCGGCCGCTCGTCCTCACGGTCGAAGAGCACGTTGGCGTGGAGGTTCCCGTCCCCGGCGTGGCCGTAGGTGGCCACCGCCAGCTCGTGGCGCCGCCCGATCGCCTTCATCCGCTCCACCGCCTCGGGAATCCGCGAGCGGGGAACGACGATGTCCTCGGAGAGCTTCTTCGGGTGGAGGTCCTTGAGCGCCACCGAGACCTGCCGGCGGGAGGCCCAGATGTCCCGGCGCTGGGCCTCGTTCTGCGCCACCAGCACCTCGATCGCCCCGTGCTCGATGCAGATCTCGCCGAGCTTCACCAGCGCGGCCATCACCGCCTCGCCATCGTCGCCGTCGGTCTCGCAGAGCACGGCCGCCTTGGCGCCGGGCGGGAAGCGGTAGGGACCCCGGGCGCTGGTGGCCTCGATGGCCAGGTCGTCGAAGTACTCGAGGGTCCGGGGGAGGATCCCGGCGGCCAGCACCGCGGACACCGCCCTCGCCGCCTCCACCGCCCCCGCGAAGAGGCAGAGGGCGGTGCGGATCTCCCGGGGCCGGGGGAGGAGCTTCAGGGTGATCTCGGTGACGATCGCCAGGGTGCCCTCGCTGCCGACGAGGAGCGAGGTGAGGTCGTAGCCGGCGACGCCCTTGATCGTGCGCTTTCCGGTCCGGATCACCTCGCCCGAGGGCAGCACCGCCTCGAGGCCGAGCACGTACTCCTTGGTGACGCCGTACTTGAGCGCCCGCGGGCCGCCGGCGTTCTCCGCGACGTTCCCGCCGATCGAGCACATCTCCCAGCTGTTCGGATCGGGCGGGTAGAAGAGCCCGCGCTCCTCCGCCGCGGCCATCACCTTGCCGGTGTTCACGCCGGGCTGGACCACCATCACCAGGTCGTCGGGCGAGACCTCGAGAATCCGGTCCATCCGCTCGACGGAGAGGGCGATGCCGCCGCGCACCGGCAGCGAGCCGCCGCTCTTACCGGTCCGGGCACCGACCGGCGTCACCGGCACGCCGTGGGCCGAGGCGAACTTGAGGACCTCCACCACGTCGTCGCGGCTCTCGGCAAAGACCACCGCGACCGGCGGGAAGGCGCCGAGATCCGACTCGTCCCGCGCGTACGGGTCGAGCCGCTCCGGATCGCCGCCGACCACCTTGCGCTCGCCCACGAGCGCCGCGAGCTCCGCCACCAGGTCCATCCGCCCGACTCCTTCACCCCGCTGCCGGCCCCGCGATCCCGCCGGCCGGCCCCAAGGTTCCG
>JAEZJH010000180.1 GCA_023436385.1 Pseudomonadota bacterium | reverse complement strand
CTGGCGGTGCCGATGCCGCCCTTCAGGTCGCAGGTGATCATCCCGGTGCCGCCGCCGACGTTGCCCTCGGCCACCGGCCCGCCCGACGCGTTCTCCAGCGCCTCGAAGACGTGCTGCTCGCGGACGTGCCGGCCGGCGACGTCGTTGAGCCAGGAGTCGTCGCACTCCCCGACCAGCGGGATGATCACGTCGTGCTCCTCGCCGATGCCGGGGTAGCGGTCGACGAGGTACTTCACCGCGGCGTCGGAGACGGCGCCGACGGAGAGGGTGTTGGTGAGGAGGATCGGGGTCTCGATCAGGCCCCACTCCATCACCTGGGTGAGCCCGGAGAGTTCGCCGGCGCCGTTGAGCACGAAGCCGCCGCCGACCATCCGCTCCTCGAAGACGTTGCCGCCGCCGGGGAGGATGGCGGTGACGCCGGTGCGCACCGGGCCCTTCCCCGGCTGCAGCTTGCCCTTGCCGCGGATGATGGTGGAGTGGCCGACCTTCACCCCCTCCACGTCGGTGATGGCGTTGAGCTTGCCGGGGCGGTAGCGGCCGAGCGGGAGGCCGAGCTCCCGGGCACGGACCCGCGGCGCCGACGCGTCGGCGGATGCGGACCTGGCGGCCCGCCCTTCTCTCTCTTCGGGGCCGGACATGGCCCGGAGTCTACCCGCCGCGCGGCGGTGGCGCGAGGGCCGGACTCCGGGACGACGCGGGCCTACCTAGTCCGGCTTCGGGGGCGGCGGCAGCAGTTTCCGCTCGACCGCGGCGTCGTCGCTGTTCGCTCCGCCCACCGCCAACACCTTGGCGAGATGCCCGGCGGGATCGAGCCGCACCTGGGCCCGCCGCTCCCGCTCCTTCTCCTTGTAGCGGCGGATCGCGCCGGAGAGGATCTCGCCGATCAGCATCCGGTAATCGAGGCCCGCCGACTTGGCGACCATGCAGAGGTCGCTCCAGCCCGGCGTCAGCCCCGGCAGCGGGTTGCACTCGATGAAGTAGAGCTTGCCGTCCGGTGCCAGCCGGAAGTCGACCCGGGCCACGTCGCGGCAGCCCAGGGCGTAGAAGACCGCCCGCGAGGCCTCCTCCAGCTTCCGGCGGGTCCGGTCGTCGATCTGCGCCGGCGCGTCGTAGCGGATCCGGTTGTCCCAGTCCTGCTTCATCTCGAAGGAGTAGATCGGCAGCTTCTCGCTCCGGTCGAGGAAGACGATCTCCATCGGCGGGAGCACCCGGGGACGCCGCTCGCCGAGCAGGCCGACGGTGAACTCGCGGCCGGTGATGTACTCCTCCACCAGCGCCGCCTGCCGATACTTGGTGATCATCTCCCGGGCGACGTCGCGAACCTCCTGCTCGTTGACGCAGACGCTCTTCGCCACCACGCCCTTCGACGACCCCTCCGCCACCGGCTTCACCAGGAGCGGCCAGCGCAGCTCCTTCGGCAGCTTCTCCTTGCCGGTCTGCATCACCAGGTAGCCGGGGGTGAGGATCCCGTGGGTCTGCACCATCCGCTTGGCGAGGACCTTGTCGAGGGCGATCGCCAGCGCCGCCGGATCGCTGCCGGTGTACGGCACGTCGAGGAGCTCGAGGAGCGCCGGCACCTGCGACTCCCGGTTCCGGCCCTTGAACCCCTCGGCGATGTTGAAGACCACGTCCGGCTGGGCCGCCGCCAGGTGCTGGGGCAGCTCCGCGGTGGCCTCGAGATCGATCACCTCGTGGCCGTAGCTGGCGATCGCGTCCCGGATCGCCTGCAGCGTCTTCGGGGCGTCGTACTCCGCCTCCCGATCCTCGGCGCCGTCGAGGGTGGGCTTCACCCGCTTCACGTTGTAGGTGAAGCCGACCTTGAGCGGCCCCTGCTTCCGGGGCCGGGCCTTGGCCCGGGGCGGATCCTTGATGGAGTGGCGCTTCACCGCGCTCCGGATCACCCGCTCGAGGACGCCGTCGAAGTGCAGGCCCTCGAGGGCGGCGGCGGCGTAGATCGAGGCCCCCGGCTCCAGGGAGGGCAGCGCGTTGACCTCGAGGAAGTAGACCGCGCCCTCCGGCGTGACCCGGAAGTCGGCCCGGGCCAGATCCCGAAGGTCGAGGACGTCGAAGACCTTCCGGGCCGCGAGCCGGAGCACGTCCTCCACCTCCCGGGAGATCCGGGCCGGGGCGCGGATGGAGACGGCGGCCGCCGCCTTCGCCTTCAGGTCGTAATCATAGATATTGTATTTTCTGGCCGGGACCAGGCCGGGGTCGAACACGTATTCCGACGGCGAGAGCACCGCCCGGCCCCGCTCGTCGGCGAGCGCCTCGAGGAACGGCACGGTGACGTCCCGGCCGGCCACGAACTCCTCCACCAGGAGCCCCGCCGGGAACCGCCGGAGCATCGCCGCCACCACCGGCCCGAGGAGGCCCCGCTCCTCGACCACCGAGTCCTGGGTGATCCCCTTCGACGAGCCCTCGAAGTTCGGCTTGACGATCACCGGGAACCGGAACCGGCCCGGGTCGAGATCCTCGAGCCGCTCGATCAGCTGCCAGGCGGGCGTCTCCACGCCGTGCCGGGAGACGATCATCTTGGTGAGCTGCTTGTCCAGCGTCACCGCCAGCGCGTAGGCGTCGCTGCCGGTGTAGGGGATCCCCAGCTCGTCGAACAACGCCGGGTAGAAGGCCTCGCGGAAACGGCCGCGGCGCCCCTCGGCGGTGTTGAAGATCAGGTCGGGGTAGTAGGCCTCGAGGCGGGAGACGGTGCGCGAGGCCGGCCCGCTCACCTCGATCCGTTCCACCCGGTGGCCGAGGCGTTCCAGCCCGGCGGCGAGGGCGTCGACCGTCTCCTGGCTATCGAACTCGGCCTCCTCCTCGGAGTCGGTGAGGCGGAGGTTGTGCGTGAGCGCGATTCTCATGGGTTCTGGCAGACCTCGGGCAAGACAGACGGGTCGGGCGCGCGCCGGGGCGGCGCGTCGGGCGTGCAACACGCCGGCGTCCGAAATCGATCGGGGACGGGCCGCAGCGGCCCGCCGACTGGTGGGGGTTCGTCGTCGTTCGGAGCGTCGGGCTCCGGGCGAACGGGCTCGTCGGAGGGGGCCATTCGGCCCGCCACCTGTTGCAGCTCGCTCATACGTGGTTCCGGGCCGTCTCGCCGACCTCGGCGGGCAGCCGCGCGGGACGCTGGTAGCGCCGCTCCACCGGCTCCGGCGCCTCCAGGGGGACCTTGGCGTCGATCACCTGCGTGTCGGCGAAGACGTCGCCGATGCGGATCCCCAGCGGGTCGGAGTAGGCCATGTACCCCTCGAACAGCACGATGGGCACGGCGACGATGGCCAGGTACGGGTTGGCCAGGAAGGCGGCGGCCACGGCGATCGGGAGGTTCCGGATCACCGACGGGCGGACCGTGCAGGACCGCCGCGTCGGGACGTGGACCACCTTCACGCCGAGGAGCCGCTTGCCCGGCGACTGGCCGTTGGGCAGGGCGTCGCAGAACAGCAGGTAGGCTACCGCCATCGCCACGCCGACCGCGGGCACCAGCCACGCGAACAGCAGGGCGACCAGGGCGTCGGCGATCTTGGCCAGGAGCCGCGGCCAGAACTCCACCCGGGGATAGGGGGAGCCGCCGCGGCGGGCGCTGGAATCGGAGCCGTTGCCCCTGGGCGGGCCCATGCGTCTACCGGCCCCGGAGGGCCCGGGCCGCCTCGAGCGCGTGGTAGGTGATGATCAGGTCGGCGCCGGCCCGCTTGATCGAGGTGAGGATCTCGAGCATCACCCGCTCCTCGTCGATCCAGCCGTTCCGCGCCGCCGCCTTCACCATCGCGTACTCGCCGCTGACGTTGTAGGCGCAGACCGGGACCTCGGCCATGTCGCGGACCCGGCGGACGATGTCGAGGTACGACAGCGCCGGCTTCACCATCACGATGTCGGCGCCCTCCTCGAGATCCAGCCGGACCTCCCGGAGCGCCTCGCGCCCGTTGGCCGGATCCATCTGGTAGCCGCGACGGTCGCCCGACTGCGGCGCGCTCTGGGCGGCGTCGCGGAAGGGGCCGTAGAAGCCGCTGGCGTACTTGGCCGAGTAGGCCATGATCGGCGTCCCGGCGTGCCCGCTCTCGTCGAGGGCCTTGCGGATCGCCAGCACCCGGCCGTCCATCATGTCGGAGGGCGCGACC
>JAEZJH010000138.1 GCA_023436385.1 Pseudomonadota bacterium | reverse complement strand
GAGCGGGACCGGGTGCGCTTCTCCTTCTTCGGCGCCGACGACCGGCTCGAGATCACCGGCCTGCAGCTGGACGACCTCGAGGACTTCGCCGACGCCGGCTTCCGGAACCGCGTCCTCCGGGGCGCGGTGAGCTGGGACCGGCGGCTCGGGGCCGACACCCGGGCCCACTTCCTCCTCTCCCTCGGCGCGAACGACGACGCCATGGAGGTCGGCCCCTTCCTGATCGAGGAGACCTGGACCACCGCGATCGTCCGGGCGGAGCTGGCCCACGACCTCACCCCGCGGCTCACCCTCGCCGGCGGCCTCGACGGCCAGGGGATCGACGGCGTGGTCTACACGCGGGTGGGCCCGCTCCCGCAGCCGAACCACCTCCCGGGCCCGGACGCCACCCGCGGCCGGGTGAACGAACACATCGGCGCCACCATCTGGATGCCGGCCCTCTGGGCGGAGGCCACCTGGAAGCCGCTCGACCGGCTCACGGTAATCCCCGGCGTCCGCTTCGACTACGACGGCTGGCTGGAGACGAGCTGGGTCGACCCCCGCCTCGCCGCCCGCTACCGGCTCTTCGAGGGTACGACGCTCAAGGGCGGCGTCGGCCTCTACCACCAGGCGCCGCCGATCGCCTACTCCTCCGCCGAGTGGGGGAACCCGGAGCTCGGCCCCGAGGGCGCGCGGCAGTACGGGTTGGGGATCGAGCAGCGCCTGGGAGGCCCGCTCTCGCTGGATCTGCAGGTCTACTACAAGGACCTCTTCGACCTGGCGGCGGCCACCGCGGGGACGGTGATCCGGGACGGCCGCGAGGAACCGGAGCGGTTCGCCAACTCCGGCACCGGCCGCTCCTACGGCGGCGAGGCGCTCCTCCGCTGGGATCCGGACGGCCGATTCTTCGGCTGGATCGCCTACTCGCTCTCGAAGACGGAGCGGGAGGACGAGGCGGTGGGCGGGACGCTCTTCGAGAGCGGCGCCGACTACGATCAGCCCCACAACCTGGTGGCGCTGGGAACCGTGGAGCTGCCGGAGCTGGCGGAGGGGCTCTCCTTCGGTTTCCGGCTCCGCTACACCAGCGGCAACCCCTACCGCACGGTCAACGCCGCGGTCTACGACGCGGACGGCGACGAGTACCGGGAGATCCCCGCCGCCACCCGCGACGCCCGGCTCCCCGACTTCTTCTCCCTCGACCTGCGGGTGGACAAGAAGTGGACCTGGGACGAGTGGACCCTCACCGGCTACCTCGACCTCCAGAACGTGACCAACCGCGAGAACCCCGAGGCCGCGATCTACAGCTTCGACTACGCGGAGCGCGGCTACACCAACGGCCTCCCGATCTTCCCCTCCTTCGGCCTCCGGGCCGAGTACTGATGGTCCGGCGAAAGAAATGGAGACAATCATGCGTCGCTTGTTGGGGATCGCCGCGGCCCTCGCCCTCGCCGCCTGCGGCGACGAGTTCGATCCCGCCTCCCGGGTCGACGGCCTCCGGGTCCTCGGCGTCCGGGCCGAACCGCCGGAGATCGCCCTCCCGGAGATCGGCGCCGGCCACGGCCTGCCGCCCGGCGCCGCCCTCTCCGCGCTGGTGGCCGATCCGGACCAGGTCACCGAGCCCGGCCGCGCCGCCAGCGTGGTCTACCTCTCCTGTACCGAGGATCCGCTCGCGCCCTACGCCGGCGTCTGCACCTCCTTCGACTCGTTCCGGGACGTGCCGGCCCTGGCCCGGGCGGCGCTCCCTCCCGGCGAGCCGCTGGGCCGGGGCGAGGTGGGCCACGTCACCCTCTCCGGCCTCGAGGGCTGCGTCCACGGCGAGCCGTGCGCTCCGCCCGTCGGGGTCCCGGAGCCGGCCTACGTGATGCCCCCCGAGCTCCGGCTCGACCTCCTCCCCGCCGGAATGCCGCAGCGGATCCTGGGGATGGAGGTGATCGTGGTGGCGGTGGCGATCGCCGCGTCCCCGGTGGAGCTCCTTGCCGGTGGCGGGATCGCCGGCGTGCCGGGCCGGCTCGCGGAGCTGTTCGAGGAGCGCGAGCACGTGGTGGCGGTGAAGCGGCTCCAGGTCCGGGGCCCGGACGCCCCCGACGAGCCCAACCGGAACCCGATCGTCCGGGGCCTCGCCGTCGACGGCGCGGAGCTGCCGCTCGAGCCGGAGGAGGGCCCGGTCCTCGCCCGGAAGGCCCGGGTGGACCTCTCCGCCGTCCTCCCCCCGGGCGCGGACCAGCTCTTCCAGCGCTACACCGATCTCGACGCCTTCGGCGATCCGATCGGGCCGGCGGTCGAGGAGTGGGTGTATTCGTTCTTCGCCACCGCCGGTGACCTCGACCGGGTCCACACCCGCGACGCCGCCGAGACCAACGAATACACCGCGCCGGACGAGGCGCCGGCGGGCGGGGAGGCGGTCTTCTACCTGGTGGTCCGGGATCACCGCGGCGGGGCCGACTGGCTCCAGCGCCGGGTGCGGATCGAGTAGGGCCGTGGTAGAAGGCCGCCCATGGCCACTCCCGACGAACTCGAGGCGCTCGCCCGACGCTGGCTCGGCTGCTTCGAGACCCACGACGTGAAGACCCTGGTCTCGCTGTATGCGGAAAATGCGAGACACACCTCCCCGAAGCTCCGGGCGCTGCGTCCGGAGACCGGCGGCTACCTGGTCGGCCGGGCCGGCCTCGAGGAGTGGTGGGCCGACGCCTTCCGGCGGATCCCCGGGCTCCGCTACGTGGAGCGGACGCTGACCGCCAACGCCGACCGCGTGTTCATGGAATACACGCGGCAGGCCCCCGGCGAGCCGGACTTGCCGGTCGCCGAGGTGCTGGTGGTCCGCGACGGCCAGATCGTCGAGAGTCAGGTCTACCACGGCTGATCGGCGGGTTTCCTCGATGGAGGCCGTGCTCCTCGTCGTCCTGGCCTCCGTGGCCTTCGCCACCAGCGGCCCCGCCGCCAAGGTGGCCCTCGAGGGCGGCGGCCCGCTGGCCGTGGCCGCGGCGCGCGGCGGCCTGGCCGCCCTGGTGCTGGTGATCGCCACCCGGGGCCGGACCCTGGCCGCCTTCCGCACCCTGCCCGGCCGCGACCTGGCGATGGGCGCGCTCTCCGGCGCCGTCCTCGCGCTCCACTTCGCCTGCTTCACCGCCGGGATCGCCTCCACCTCGTTCGCCGCCGCGGTGACCCTGGTCTCCCTGGAGCCGGCGGTGGTGCTCCTCGCCGGCGTGCTGGTGTTCCGGCTCCGCCCCACCCGCCTCGAACTGGCCGGCCTGGCGGTGGCCGCCCTGGGCGCCTTCGCCATCGCCCGGGGCGACGAGGGGCCGGCGGGCGAGCACCGGCTCGCCGGCGACCTCTTGGTGATCGGCGCGGTGGGCCTCTACGGCGTCTACTACTCGTTCTCCCGGGCCCTCCGGGAGAAGCTCCCGGCGCTGGTCTACTCCACCCTGGTCTACGGCACCGCCGCCCTGGTGCTCCTGGTCCTCGCCCCGGCCACCGGCGCCTCCCTGCACCTCGAGGGCGCCCGGCCGCTCGCTGCGGTGGCGGTCCTCGCCCTGGTCGCCACCCTGGGCGGCCACACCCTGGGGCAGCTCGCCGCCCGGCGCCTTCGGCCGGCGACGGTGGCGCTGATGTCGCCCGGCGAGACGCTGGGCTCGGTGCTCCTCGGGGCGACGGTGTTCGGCTGGTGGCCGGCGCCGAACGAGCTGGTCGGCTGCGTCGCGGTGCTCGCCGGCGCCACCCTGACCATCCTCGGGGCCCGGCCGGCGGTGCCCCCCGGGGCCTACTCGCAGCCGAGCCGGTAGTAGACCTCGAGGGACCCGCCTTGCTCGAGGAGCGCGGCGAGGACCTCGAGGCGCTGGAGGACCACCGCTCGCCGGCCGGCGTCGTACGTCCACTGCCAGGAGGGCACGACCGCGCGCCCGCCGTCGGGCCGGACGTGGACCAGGGCGAGATCGAGGACCGTCGCCGCGGGCGCGTCGAGCCGGTAGACCGCCTGGGAGCGGACTGCCTGGTTGCCCACGGCGTTCCAGAGGCCACTCCACTCGTCCGTGTGGCAGACGGAGCGGATGGTGGTGTTCGAGAGGTGGGCCAGCTCGAGATACCGGTAGGCGGCGGAGGCCCGGCCGCCGCTCGGGAAGCTGCAGCCGAGATCGACGTCGCCGGCGATCACCCAGGCGGAGAAGAGACCGGCCTCCCGTCCGGCGCCGAGGGCGGCGTGGGCGTCGGCGGCGGAGCGGGCGCTCCCGTCGTCCCCGGCGGAGACGAAGACCACCGCCAGGTGGGCGCCGTTCCGGACGAAGCCGAGGTTGCCCAGGCCGTGGGCGTCGGCGGCGGTGGTGGAGAGGGGCGGGGTGACCGCGGCCACCGCCGCGTCGAAGCCGCGTTCCGCCCCGCCGCAGGCCCGGACCGACAGGACGTTTCGGGCAAAGTCCGGGGCGAAGGTCGAGCCCGGGAGGAGGATCCGCGGAGAGCTGCCGGTGGCCGGCACCAGCCGCCCGGCCTCGCCGCCGTTGATCCCGCCGCCGACGCAGGCCCGCGAGCCGGCCGGCTCGAAGTCGGTGGTGGTGATCCCCACCTGCCAGTCGAGGTCGGGCCGGGTGAAGGCGTTCAAGAGGCCGAGCAGGCCGACGTTGGACAGGTTGGTGACGACCGGGGTGCCGGCCATCGCCGCCGACGAGGAGAGCACGAGGAGCAGGTCGAGCCGGGGCTTCGCCAGCGGGAAGGAATCGAACCACCGGCCCCCCGACTCGGCGCGGCCGGTGGCGGGCAGGAAGAGCGGCTCGCCGCCTCCGACCTCGATCCGGAACCCGCCGTCGAAGACGCCGCCAGCCTCCGGGCGGAAGTCGACGGCGAAGGCGTGCTCTTCCCCCGGGGCCAGCGGCCGCGGCAGGGCTCCCGGCCCGGAGACCAGGAAGCCCGGGTCGGATCCGGCGACCGGCACGATCGCCGTCACCTGCCGCGGGCCGGCGCAGCCGTTCCGGACCGTCGCCGGGAGGTCGGGCGCTCCGCAGGCGAGGGCCGGATCGACCGCGCGCTCGGGGAGGGCGGTGAAGTCGAGGAGCGGCGGATCGAGTTCCAGGCAGGACGGCCCGGCCACCGCCCGGAGCGGCAGCTCGAGCCGCGGCATGGAGGGATTCGACACCCAGACGCCGGCGGTGGCCAGGGCCTCGCGGGTCTCGCCCTCGCCGAGGGCGCCATAGGCGGCGGGGTCGAACTCGATCCCGAGCGGGAGGGCCTCGCCCGGCGCCAGGGTCACCCCGAGCGACCGGCCCTCTCCGGCCCGCAGGGACCAGGCCGCTCCGGACCGGCCGGCCAGGGAGAAGGCCCCCGAGCCACCGCGGGCCAGATCGACCCGGTTGACCAGGCACTCGTGGGCGCCGCGGTTCACCAGGCGCACGGCCAGGCGCGCCCGGGTGCCCGGCGTCACC
>JAEZJH010000127.1 GCA_023436385.1 Pseudomonadota bacterium | reverse complement strand
AGCCGCCGCTCCGGGGCGCGCGCTCCTGGGCCTCGTTAACGCGAATCGCCCGGCCGTCGACCATCTGGCCGTCCATGGCCGCGATGGCCGCCTCGGCGTCCGCCGGAGAGGCCATGGTGACGAAGGCAAAGCCCCGGGGGCGCCCCGTCTCGCGGTCCATCACGATCGCCACTTCCTTGACCTGCCGCCCGTCGGCCCCGAACGCCTCCCGGAGGGTCTCCTCCGTGGTCGAATAGGACAGGTTTCCGACGTAAAGCTTCGTTCCCACTCGGTCATGCCTTTCTTCCCGCCGGGCGCACCGGCGGATCTTCGAATCGACGGGCGAGGACGCTCGCGACGAGCGTCCCCGTCAAGCTAGCAACCGGTTCCAGGCTTGCCGGCAGGAATGCGACCCCGTCTTGGGTCGGAAACGACCGCAGCTTCCGACTCACGACGAAATCGCCGGCGCGACCCGCTTCGCCCCGGGATCCACGCCACCGACACGGCGGCCATCCGGCAACGTAGCCGAGCCGGCCGTCTAGGGCCAGCGTCTTTCGAATTCCCCGGGGTAGGTGCGGCTCGCCCCAACGGGACTTGTCTGCCCGCCGTAGATGGGGCAGCCTGCCGCCTTTCGTCGGAATCCGTTCCGGCGTGGGTCGGCCCGGGGGGCCAGGGGTGACTGGAAGGCGATGATCGCAAGCAGTTGGAAGCAGAAGGTGCGGGCCGCGCGTCAGCAGGCCGGCGAGGCCGTTCGACGTCACCCGCTCCTGGCGATGGCGGTCGCGTTTCTCGTCGTCAAGCAACTCGGCGTCATCTGGCTCGTCCTCCGGATCCACCACGCCCCCCCAAATATGTTTCTCGCCCTCACCGGCGAGGCCCTGGCGATCCTCGCCTGGGCCTTCGTGCTCCAGGGCTGGAAGCGGCTCGCGGCCCTGGCGGTGGTGGACCTGGCCACCGGCGCGCTGCTCCTCACCGACCTCTTCTACTTCCGCCAGTTCGCCGATCTGCCCTCGATCGGCTCCCTGAAGCACGCCGGCCTCCTCGGGGAGATGAACGGGATGGGCGGGATCCTCGACGGGATCTTCCACCCCCTCGATCTCCTCCTCTTCGCCGGCGCCCCGCTGGTCCTGGTGCTGGGCGCGATCCGCCCCTCCCTCCGCCAACACGGCAGTCTCTCCGGAAAGCGGGCGCTGCAGCTGACGGTGGTGGGCGTGCTGATGGCGGTGGCGGTGGTCGCCACCACCGAACGGCTCCGGAAGCCGTTCGGTGGACACACCATGGTGGCGAGCCGCCTCGGCCCGGTCGGCTACCACGCCTACGACCTGGCCACCCAGATCCGCCACGAGACGAAGCGCCGGCTCGCCTCGCCCGAGGAGGTGATCGCCGACGTGCAGGCGACCTTCTCCACCCGGCCGTCCCGACCGCCGCGCCCGGAGCTCGCCGGCCTGGCCCGGGGCAAGAACGTCATCTTCGTCCAGCTCGAGTCGTGGCAGTCGTTCCCGCTCTTCCACGAGGTCAACGGCCAGCCGGTGACCCCGAACATGAACCGGCTCGCCGCGGAGAGCCTCTACTTCCCGAACTTCTGGGCGCAGGTGCAGCAGGGCACCACCTCCGACGCCGAGCTGCTGGCCCAGTGCTCGCTCTATCCGTCGCGAACCGGCTCCGTGTACTACGACCGGGTCGGCGCCAACTTCCACTGCCTCCCCGAGGTGCTCCGGGACCGGGGCTACCAGACGGTGGCGATGCACGGGAACCGGCCCGATTTCTGGAACCGCGCCGCCATCTATCCCTCGGTGGGCATCGACCGGTTCTACGACATCCGCGACTTCGAGGATCTCCCGGTGATCGGCCTGGGGACCGCCGATCTCGAGTTCTTCGACGAGGCGGTGCGGAAGCTCGACGCGCTGCCGAAGCCGTTCTACGCGCTGCTCGTCTCGATCACCAGCCACAATCCCTTCACCTGGCCGGAGATGCCGGACGAGGGGCTCGACTTCGGCGCCTTCGCCGGCACCCGGGTCGCCAACTACCTGAACACGGTCCACTACACCGACCGGGCCCTGGGCCGGTTCGTCGACCGGCTCCGGGAGCGCGGCCTCCTCGACGAGACGGTCTTGGTCTTCTACGGCGATCACCAGGGCGTGGTCCCCGACAGCTCGAACGTCGGCGACTACCTCGGGCTCCCGGAGAACGATCCGGTGAAGCTCTATGGCCTCGAGCGCCGGGTCACGGCGATGATCCGCCTCCCCGGCGGCACCCATGCCGGTCGCTACGAGACCGCCGGCGGCCAGATCGATCTCGCTCCCACCGTCGCCCGGCTGGTGGGCGTGCCGGTGGAGGCCACGGCGTTCATGGGCCGCGATCTCCTCTCCGGCGCCCCCGGGTTCGTCGCCTTTCCGAACGGCTCGGTGGCCACCGATTCCCTCCTCGCCCTCTCCGCCGACGGCGGCCACGGCTACTCCGGCTGCTACTCGCTGCCCGACGGGACGGCGGTGCCGGGCGAGCGCTGCAGGCCGCTCAAGGAGGCCGCCGAGCAGGAGCTCGAGGCCTCGTGGCAGATGCTCGAGACCGATCTGGTGGACCGGGTGGCGCGGGCCCGGATGAAGGCGGCCCCTACCACCACGGCGCTCAATCCCTAATGCGCGGGTAGGCGGAGGCGGAACTCGGTCCCGATCGCCTCGCCGGTGACGAAGCTCACCTGGCCACCCAGGTACCGCTCGCCGAGGAGCTTCATCCCGTAGGTCCCGAGCCCCCGGCCCTTCTTCGCCTTGGTGGAGAAGGAGCGCTGGAAGATCCGCGGCCGGACCTCCTCCGGGATCGCGCCGGCGTTCCGCACGTAGAAGGTACAGCGCCCGGGCTCCTCCCGGCCCCCGACCACGACGGTGCCGCCCTCCGGCGTCGCCTCGAGGGCGTTGGTCACCATGTTGGTGAGGACCCGGAGGAGCAGCGAGGGATCGGCCCGGACCTCGAGGTTGGGCGCGCCGTCGACCCGCACCGTGCGGCCGCGCGCGAGGGGATGGGCGGCGAAGTCGGCCGCCAGCTCCCGGAGCACCTCCGCCGGCCGAAGCGGCCGCGGCTCGGGGATCAGCTCCCCGCGCTCCGCAAGGTGCAGCGCCCGCTCGCCCCGGATCTCCGCGTCCAGCCGGCGAACCAGCGCGACCACGCGCTCGGCCGTACAGCGCCAGCGCTCGGTCGGGGCCTGGAGCAGCATGCGCGACCAGTTCGAGAGCCCGCAGATCGAATTCAACAGGTCGTGGAAGAACAGCTGCTCCAGCACCTCCCGGCGCTTCTCGTCGGAAACGTCGCGGACGGCGAGGGCGGTGAAGGTCTGGCCCCCGATCTCCACCGGCGTCGCCCGGAGCCGAAGCTCGAGGGGGGCGAGTCCGCCGGCTCCCGCTCGAACCAGACACTCGCCTTCCGACGCCGCCTGGGTCCGCTGGCAACCGAGGATGGTCTGGAGCGCGCCGCAGGTCCGGCAGGCTTCGGCGGCGCCGCAGCCCTCCGGCCGCTCGCCGGCGTGGACGCAGCCCAACGCCTCGCCCGGGCGCAGGCCCACCACCAGCGGCGCGAGCCGCTCCGGCTCGGCGACCAGGTGCCGGAGGTTGGCCGCGACGATCTGCCGGTGCGGGTCGAGGATCAGGATCCCCCCGTCGAACGCCTCGAGGAGCGCCCGGACGATCGGGCTCTCCATCGCCGCCCGTACCTC
>JAEZJH010000079.1 GCA_023436385.1 Pseudomonadota bacterium | reverse complement strand
GAGCGGGAGATGCCGGCGGCGCCCCAGTTCGAAGAGACCGGCGGTGTCGAGACACAGCCGGAGCATGTGGAGCGGCTCAGCTGGCATGGTTCACCTCCGGGCACACCCGGCCGTGGCGCAAGTAGCGCCGGCCCACGTGGACCTGGTTCGCCCAGTCCATCTCGTCGGTGACCGCGATCCGGCGGCTCTCTCCCTCGCCCGCCTCGTCATCGGGCCACCACGCCGCGAGCCACGGGCCCTCGTCGCCGCGGTCGACCGGCGGAGCCCGCCGGAGCGCGTCGTAGAGCGAGGATGCGGAGAGGCGCCCCAGGAGAAGGGGAGCGGCCGGAAGGCAGGGTTTCCGCCCCAGGAACAGCGGTCGCTCCGGCTCGCGCAAGGCCACTTCCAACGCTTCGAGATCGGGCGGGCCGTCGCCGGGCCCCAGGGTCAGGGCCACGGTGAACACCGCGTCGGCCAGGTAGTCCCGGTAGCGAATGTGGGTCCCCTCGCCGGAGGCTCCCTTCCTGCCCTCGGCCATGCCGCGGGTGGTCCAGCCGGTATCCACGAGGAAATCCTGGCCCAGGGCGACGGTCTGGAAATCGCGGACCCGGACCCCCGTGCGATCCCTCCGAACGCCGTAGCGCAACCGATCCTGGAGGACGCGGAGGCGCTCGGCATCCCGGTGGTCGTACCCCAGGGCGTTGCCGAGGAGCCCGGCAAGCAGCGACAGGGCGGGGAACTCGTCGGTGGGGCCCCGCTGGTCGACGACGACCCCGCCGAAACTGACGAGTGGGGCGTCGAGGCGCAGGAGCAGGACGTCGATCATCGCTCGCCCCGGACCCGGGCGGCGGCCCACGCCGCCACCTCCCGGAGGGAAACGGTTCCCGCGGGATCAAGCCCGGGCGCCAGCCGATCGGCCGGCCCGATCGCCGCAAATCTCCGGCTCGTGGCTGCCCCGTACATCCGGTCGAGATCGGCGAGATGGGCGCCGAGGGCCGCGTAGGTCTGGCCGAGGAGATCGCCGCCGTGACGGACCGGCCGCAGGAATGCGTTGGCCAGGCTCCGCGGCTGGGCGTTGCCCGCCTCGGCAAGGACGATGTGAGCGTAGGAGTGTGGCGCAGTCGAGCCCAGCTTGGCCCCGGGGGAAACGGTGGCGACGAGGTGCACCAACCGCTCGATCACCCGGCCCGCCAGGACCCTGTCGGCGTTCTCCCAACCGTCTCGCGGGCAGCCCTCGAGGTTCGACACCAGGAGGGGCACGTCCACCGCGACGTAGCCGTAGAAGAGGCCGCTCGTCAGCTCCGCGCTGCCGATGTGGCCGCTCCCCAGGCTGTCGTCATCCCCGCTGGCGAGGAGGTCGTCCACCGCGGAGAAGTAGTCGCTCTCCGTCTCCTCCTCGTGGACGGTGAAGGCGTGGGCCACGTGCAGGGCGGCGTCGCCTCGGGCAAGGATGTCGCTCGTCACCATCCGGCCGAAGAGTGCCGCGTCGAGACCGGCAGCGTGCCGAAGCTGGGCGAGGTTGTCCTTGCCCGCCTTGCCCAGCTTCTCCTTGAGGATCTGGGGAATCTCGTTCGGGCCCGGCTTCGCCCGGCAGATCGCCCGGGCGATCGAGAGGAAGTACTCCACCTCCGGCTTACCCAGGACGGTGATCTGGCCGGTGCGGACGTCGACGGCCGGGGCCTCCTGGTGTGCTTCGCCGCTCTTGGCCCCCTTCCGCTTGGAGGCCTTCTCCTCGCCGTCGCCCTCGGCCTTCTTCGCCTGGGACTTCCCCAGGACCTCGTCCATGAGCGCCTTGGTCACGGCGGCGGCCACGTCCGCGGGGACCTTGTCCTTATCCACCAGTGGATCGCGGACGTAGCGCTCGAAGGTCAACCGGGAGCGGATGGACCCGGGGACCTCGAGCTCCTTCAGGGAATTCTCGCCCTCGAAGGTCCGCCAGTGGCGCTTGAGGCACTGGGAAGAGATCCGGGTGCGGGTGACGCCGCCGAAGGGGATCCGCTTGGCGAAGCCGGCGTCGTCGCGATTGAGGAGGGAGGCGGGATAGGAGGTGAGGAAGTGAAGCTGCAAGAAACGGGAGTTCATGGCGTCCTCGGTCAGGCGTTCTCGTGGATCTTGGCGAAGTAGTCGCGGGCGATGCGGCGGCGGACCTGCTCGGCATGCGGCTCGTCGAGCAGGAGGCGGGCAATTTCGGTGAAGTCGACCGCCTCCCCCCGGACGGCCAGGGTGCGGGCGATCACGGACGTCGCGTCGAGAAGGGCCTCGCCCCGGGCTCGAAGCAAGCGAACGACCCGGAGTTCGGAAATCTCGGCGTCGGCGAGCGCATGTCCCAGACGGCGGCCGGGCCGGTGCAGGCCCCGGAGCGTCGCCAGGCAGGAGAAGATCACCGCCCAGTGGCGCTCCGCCTCGTCCCGGCGGGCTCCGTCCCGGGGCAGGGTGCCCTCGGGAAGCACGGAGGCGACCAGCTTGAAGAACGTGGGGCTGGCCGGGTCATGGGGTGCAAGGCGCCGCAGCTCGGCGACGTCGCCCGGGGGAAGAACCTCGTCGACGGCGTGGGCCAGCCGACCAATGACGCTGGCCAGACCGTCGCGGGAAGCGGCGGGGGTGCCCTCCGGGGCAGGGATCTCGGGGATCGGATTCACGGCGTGGCCTCCTGGGCGTCGGGTTCGGATTCGGAGAAGGCGTCGGGAAGGTGCTTGCGGGCGCAACCGAAGAAGACCCGTTCGGCGGTCGCCTCCGCTCGGTAGCGGCGGACGGCGGCCACCGGCGCCTCCCGGATCGCCTCCTCGAGCACCGCACGGGCAAGATCGAGGACCGTCCTCTCCCAACGCCGGCGCGCCTCCTCCGCCGGGAGGTCGGCGTCCTCCCAGAGCTGCTCGAAGAACGCGCGGTCGACGTCCTCGTCGAGGCGCATCAGCCACCGGGCAGCCCGATCGTCATCGTTGTTCAGGCTCTCCGGGCCGGATTGGAGGAGCACGAGGAGCGCCGGTCGGAGGACCTTTCGCGAGGCGCGCGCCACCGCGTCAACGCGTTCCTTCGCCATCGTGGCCAGCTTGTCTCTCTCGGCGGCGAGCGCGAGGCGAGGGCGGATCTTCGGCGGAATCGGCACGAACCGCTCGTGAAGGCCGTCGGTGGTGCCCTGCCCACGTGCGAGCGCCGAGGCGTGGAGCAGCAGGTTCTCCGGATCGCCCTTGATCAGCCGCTGGGCCGGGGGCGGGCTGTAGTCCGCGCCGAAGAGGAGGGCCTGCGTCAGTTGGTAGTGAAACCCACGGGCGCCGATGGTGAGGGACTTGCCGGTGACCGTATTCACCGGCGTCCAGGGGTCCCCGACGTTGCCCTGGGTGTCCTTGGCCTCGACCCGCGTCGTTTCGCTCGGGGAGAAGACGGCGGCGATTCGGCCGCTCTCCTCCACCAGCCGGATCCGGCGGCAGACTTCGATGGCGAACGGGTGCAACTCCCGGAGGGGAAGCGCCTTCGCGCCGTCCCAGGGATCGAGCCAGAGGAGTTTCCTTTTGCTCCGGTAGCCGTGCTCCCGGGTAATGGCCTCGTGGCTCTCGAGGAGGACCTGCAGGTCTCGGCGGAAACGCGCGTCCGGATCGGTCGACGGTACGAATCCGACCATCGGCCGGCTTCCCGCCCCGCCGTTCATGCGGGCGATCCCGTAGTTGCCCCGACCCGAAAAGCCCTGGGTGGTTTGCAGCGAGACCAGCGCATACACCCAGTGCTCCGGCTCCGCACGATCCATCCGCGCCATCTTGACGTCGTGGTTCTTGGCGGTGATCAGCACGTCCAGGGCGTCGGGAGTGGGCAGCTGGCGCTTGAACTCGCCGAGACTCCGCTCCGGAACCGGCGGCTGCAGGAAGGCCGGCTTGCGGAGGTCCGCCACGTGTAGCGCCCAAGCCTGCTCGGATCCTCCCGACAAGGCCAGGAGCAGGTTCTTCCAATCGCTGGCCCGCCGCGGGGGCCTGGTCTTGCCCTCCTCGAGCAGGGCCAAGGCGGCGAGCTGCACCAGAAAGGAATGCCACGCCTGGGCCTGGTGGGCCTGAAGGGCGGTGAAGGCCTCGACTCCGTCGCCCGAGAGGTGGGCGAGGAGTTCCGGCAGCGTGGCCCGGATGCGCTTCCCTCCCGGCAATCGCACGCCGAGGAGGGGGTCGGCGAGCAGCGAATACTGATCAGGCATCGGCAAGGTCCTCCCGAGAATCGGGTGGGGAACGCCACGTCCGGAGCCCGAGCCGGTCGTAGCGGAACGCCTGGCTTCCAAAGCGAAACTCGAAACCACCCGGACCGCCCCGAAGGTCCGTCGGCTCCGCGTCGACCGGGACCTCCCGGGCGAGGAACGCGGGGATGGTGAGTTCCGCCACGGCATGGCCAAAGGGCCCCATCGGCGCCGGCTCGAAACGGGCGATGCGGTCGCCCAGGCCGAGGCGGGTCTGGACGCGCCCGTCGAGGGCCGCGGTGGGGAAGGGCGGTTCGCCGAACGGCTCGTTCCAGTCCAGCAGGTTGAGGTTCGCGAGTTGGCGCTGGGAGAAGAGCGATCCGACCATCCGCTCCTGGTGCATCACCCACGGCTCGCCCAGCGTCTCGACCAGTTCCGCCAGCGCCTCGGGGTGGGTGGTCCTCTCGACCAGTTCCCGGCAGTCCTCCGGGACGCGGAGCACGGCTCGTTCCGCGAGGATCCGCCGGGTCGCCTCGAGGATCCGCAGGTCGGCGTAGACCGTCCCGAAGCCGTGGGGACCGAGGGCGGTGCCGTCCTTCCGGAGGAAGTCGGCGAGGGCGCCTTCGGGAACGAGCACCTCGACCACCGGACTTTCGAAGCCCGGCGGCCGCGCCCGCTCGTGGCGGTGGAGACGGCCGGCCCGCTGGAGCAGGACGTCCATCGGACAGAGGTCGGTGAGCAGGAGGTCGGCGTCGAGATCCAGGCTCTGCTGCACCGTCTGCGTAGTCACCGCCACACACGGTTTATCGGCGCTCTTCCCGAACGCGGCCTCGATGGCGGCGTCGAGGGCCTTGCGATCGTCCCGGGAGAAGCGGGCGTGGTGGGGCGCGATCGCACCGGCGCAGCGGAAGAGGCGAAGGTCCTCATCGGCCAGCCGCTCGAGGGCTTCCTGGGTGGCGAGGCAGTCCCTCACGGTGTTCCGGAGAACCAGCACGCGCGCACCGGCGCGGGAAGCATCCAGAGCCCGCCGGGCGATCTCGTCCGGCGCGCCGGCCAACGGGAGGAGCCGTGGCGAAACGTGACGGTGGTTCCCGGATCCGTGGGCCGGCACGACCGTTTCCGGGGAGTCGGCCGGGACATGCCGAACGACCGGATAGGGGACTTCGCAGGCCTCGTGAAGCGCGGGCGGCGCGGCCCGGGAACCGGGGCGCAGGAGCCGGCTCGCCGCCGCCGCACCCAGCGTCGCCGACATCAGCAGCGCGTGGCCGCCCGCCTCGAGGTGCCGGGCCAGGACCTCCTCGAGGATCCGGTTCATGTAGGCATCGGAGGCATGGACCTCGTCGACCACGAGGAGGTGGCGGAGGAGGGAGGTGCCCCGGAGGTGGGCGTGGTCCACCCGCAACGCCGAGAGCAGCACCTGGTCGATCGTTCCCACCACCACGGCGCCGGCGAGGTAGCGCTTCGGCTGCTCGGCGGCCCAGCCCCGATGTCGGAACCGCGCGGCGGGATCGTCGTTCCAGAGCACCTCGAACCCGGGGAGACGCCGGCCTTCCCGATCGTCCACCGCCAGGTAGCCCGGCACGGCCAGGATGACGGGTGGCCGGAGGTCGACCGGGAATGCGTCGGCGACCACTTTCGCCACCCGCCCGTGGATCTGGGTGGCGGCGGTCCGGGTGGGCAGGGCGAAGTACATTCCGTCGACTCGCCCCCCGGCGAGCAGGGCCAGGAAGTGGGCGAGGGCGGCCTCCGTCTTGCCCGAGCCGGTTTCCGCCTCGAGGACAACCAAGCCGCCTTGCTCCGCCACCGGTAGCTCGACGATCCTTCGCTGCGCCTCCCGGGGCGGGAAGCCGAAGATGGCTCGGAATTCGGGGGCGGTGCCGCCGAGCGCCCTGCGGGCGGGATTGGTGTCGACGCCGATCGCCCGGAGCGCGGCCGCCGCCCGGGGGCCGGCGCAGGCCATCCGGTCCTCCGGATCCCCTTCCCGGCGGAACGGGAAGAGCGAAGCGTCGGAGCCGATCCAGTCGGCGAGGGTCACCAGTCCGCTGAACGCGTTCTCGAAGGCCGGGGAGGACGGCAACGGCTGCGCGTTCCCGACAAACGCCGCCGGGAACCAGGTACGAGCGCGGCGCCCCAGTTCGGCGAGGCCGGCGAACGGTGCCAGCCCATCCCGTGCGCGCCAGAGAGCATCGCGATGCGGCAGTTCATCGAGGGGATGGGGCCGACCGTGGTGGGCCACCGAGGCGACGAGCAGTCGGAGGAGGTGCTCGTCGGATTCGCACCATCCCACCAGCTCCTCGAGCCCCAGGGCCATGGAGAGCCGGAGCAGGTCCTCGCTCCCGGACGCGATGAGGGCCAGGGCCTCGCGGACGTGTCCGGCCTCCGGCCTTCCGCTTCCCGGAAAGGCCTTCGCCTGGAAGCCGAGGTTGTACTTGCCCAGGTCGTGGAAGCCGGCCAGCACCGCCAGACGCTCGCATCGGACCGGATCGAGCGCGATCCCGCCGGCGAGCCGCTCGAGACGCTCCCGGAGCACGCCGCCGGCCAGCAGGGCGCGGGTACAGGCGGCCACGTCGGCACAGTGGTCGACGAGGGGGTGCCAGGCATTTCCCTCTCGCGCGGTCTTTCCCCAGAAGCCTGTCGGCAGCCCCCTCATGCCCTCTCCCGGGACGGATCCACTGGATGAGACGCATGCCGTTGAGCATTTCCTTCACCCATTCGTTGTCTTTGCGATCTGCCGGTCGGCGTACGTTCCACGGCGGTGCAAATCCGGCCGTGTTTCGGGCTTTTGTCGGTCTCTTTGTTTGCCCAAAGACAGAGGCGTCCGTCGACTTCGGCCGGGTCGGGCGCCGGGCTCGATGGACACCCATGTGCTGAAATGGCCGACGGGCGATGGGGGACGGCCAGGACGGCCTCCGGAGCGCCGGGCCGCCGAAATGCCCGTGCCCGCCCGCCGGCGTGGTAAGAGGGCCCCCGTGCCCAAGGTCGTCGGACCCGGCGCCGGCCTGGCTACCCGGGCGGCCCGGATTCCCGGCATGGCGCCAGCACCCGGGACGTATTGACCAACGTGAGCCAGTCGCTAGAGCAGCCCGTTCGCATCGAGACTCTCGCCTTCGGCGGCGAGGGGGTGGGGACCCTTCCCACGGGGAAGAAGGTCTTCGTGCCCCTGTCCGCCCCGGGGGACCTGGTGCGGCTCGAGGTGGTCGAGGACCGGGAGCGGGTGGCCCGGGGGCGGATCGTCGAGCTGCTCGAGCCCTCCGCGCTGCGGGTGCCGATGCCGTGCCCCCACGCGCCGGTATGCGGCGGCTGCCAGGTGCAGCAGGTCGCCGCGGCGGGGCAGCTCGCCGCCAAGGAGGCGAGCTTCTACGACGCCCTCGAGCGGACGGGCGGGGTGCCGCGGAGCGCGATCCCGAACGCCGGGGCGATCGTTCCGTCGCCCGAGCCGTTCCGCTACCGGTCCCGCTGCCGGCTGCACGCCGAGGGAGCGGAGCTGGGCTACCGGGCCCGCCGGGGCAAGGACCTGGTGGCGATCGAGACCTGCCCGCTCCTCGAGCCGGCGCTGGAGGCGATCGCCCTGGCGGTGATCGCGGCGCACCGGGCGGAGCCGGTGCCGGGGCTCGCCGACCTCGACCTCTCCGTGGGCGCGGATGGCGCGGGCTCGGTGGCGTTCCACCTCGCCGCGCCGGCCGGGAAGCGCGCCACGCGGCGGGTGGAGGCGATCCTCGCGGCGATCCCGGCGATCCGGGGCGCGCTTTTGTTCGCGCCCGGCCAGCCGGCGCGGACCTTCGGCGATCCGGTGATCCGGCGGCCGGCGCCCCTGGCTCCCGGGATCGACCTCCTCTCCCGCGCCGACCTCTTCGCCCAGGCCAACGCCGCCGCCAACGAGCGGCTCGTCGCCACGGCGATCGAACTCCTCGCCCCCGGTCCGGACGACGAGGCGATCGAGCTGTACTCCGGCGCCGGGAACTTCACCTTCGCCCTGGCCGGCCGGGTCGCCAAGGTGACCGCGGTGGAGGAGGCCGGACCGTCGCTGGAGCTGGCGCGCCGCACCGCCGCGTCGGGGAACGTCGCGTCCCGGGTGCGGTTCATCGCCGGCGATGCGGTGAAGGTGGCCCGGGGCTTCGCCACCGAGGGCCGCCGCTTCGACCTGGCCCTCCTCGATCCGCCGCGACAGGGCGCGAAGGAGCTGCCGGCGGCGCTGGCCGCCCTGGGCCCGAAGCGGATCGCCTACGTCAGCTGCGATCCGGTCACCCTGGCCCGGGACGTGAAGGCCCTCGCCCCGCACTACCGGGTTGCGGCGGCCCGCCCGGTCGATATGTTCCCGCAGACCTATCACGTCGAGGGCGTGGTGCTGTTGGAGCGAGTGGCCTGATGGACGCGCGCATCGTCGAGTTCGCCGGGCTCCTCCGGCAGAACGGGGTCCGGGTCTCGCCGGCGGAGGTGACCGACGCGGTGGAGGCGGCGGCCCTGGCCGGCCTCGCCGATCGGGAGACCCTCCGCGGCGCCCTGGCGGCGACGATGGTGAAGCGCGCCGCCGACGTCGAGACCTTCCACCGGCTCTTCGACCTCCACTTCTCCGGCGCCCGCGAGCTGCTCGTCGGGCTGGAGGGGAGCGTCCTCCGGCAGCTCGAGGAGGAGGGGCTCCTCGAGGGCGACGACCTGGAGATGCTCTTCTACGAGCTGCAGAAGAACGCCAAGCACCGCACCGTGCTGGGCGACGCGCTGATCCGGGGCGACGAGGGGTCCCTGGCCCGGATCCTCCGCGGGGCGGCGCTCCAGCTCGACTTCTCCGCGCTCCAGACCCCGCTCCAGGCCGGCTTCTACACGCGCCGGCTCCTCTCCGGCGCCGGCGCCACCGGGGCGGAGCGGGACCTCCAGGAGATCGAGGAGCTGCTCAAGGCCCGGGGCGTCGATCCGGCCAAGATCTCGCTGGTCTCGGAGAAGCTGGCCGCCCGGCTCCGAAAGGTGGAGGCGGCGGCGCGGCGCTGGGTGGACCGGGAGATCGAGGTCCGGAAGCCGAAGGCGAAGCGGGGCGAGGACACGCTCGCCGGGAAGAGCTTCCAGCACCTGTCCCGGGACGAGCTGGTGCGGATGAACGTGGCGGTGCGCCGGGTGGCGGAGAAGCTGAAGAGCCGCCTGGTGCGGCGGCAGCGGAACCGGCGGAAGGGCGCCCTCAACGTCCGCCGCACCATCCGCAAGAACCTGGCCTGGAACGCGGTGCCGATGAAGCTCGCCTTCCGGTCCCGGCGGCCGGAGCGGCCGGACGTGGTCGTGCTCTGCGACGTCTCCGACTCCGTCCGGAACGTGTCGCGGCTGATGCTCCTCTTCGTCCACACCCTGCAGTCGCTGTTCGCCCGGGTGCGGTCGTTCGCCTTCGTCTCCGACGTGGGGGAGATCACCGACTACTTCAAGGAAGTGGACGCGGATCGGGCGGTCGACCTGGCCATCGCCGGCCAGGCGATCAACCTCTACGCCAACTCCAACTACGGCCGGGCCCTCGCGCTCTTCGCCCGGGATCACCTGGGGAAGGTGAACGGCCGGACCACGGTGATCGTGATCGGCGACGGCCGGAACAACTTCAACCCGGCCAACGCCTGGGCCCTGAAGGACCTCCGCCGGAAGGCGAAGCGGGTGGTCTGGATCTGTCCGGAGGAGGAGTCGTCGTGGGGCTTCGGCGACTCGGAGATGGCCGCCTACGCCCGGGAGGTCGACAAGGTGGCGGTGGTGCAGACCCTCGCCGACCTCGAGGCAGTGGCCGACGAGCTGGTGCCCGCCGGTGGCCGCCGCCGGGTTTGACCCCGGCGCCGCGCCTCCCCTCGGCCGATCGCTCCGCGCTCGCCGCCCGGACAAGCGAGCAAGCCGAGGGTTGCCCGGGGGCCGCGATCGCCGCGCACGCTGCCCTTGCGCGTGGCGAACTCCTCCGCTAGGGAGGTCTGCTCCCGCGACGGATCGCGGTCGCATCGCCTTCCGGGATGGGCGAAGGACCCGTGAAAAACGGGCGGATGGCGACGGAGGGGCGTTTTGGCCGCGATATGGACCTCCCTGGCCGCCCCGCGGCCGGGTTCTAGCGTGGCCGCCGGAGGGCCCGGCGGCCGTTCGCGCGCGAACGCCGGGAGTCGGGACTTCGAGGTCCGAGGTCAGCCGGGAACCGGACGCACGACGAAGTTGAACCACGTGTCTGGCGTTCCGTCGATGACGAAGTAGTAGGTGGTCGGGACGTCGTGCCGGACAGTGGTAGCCCAGTGGGGGCGCTGCACGCAGCCTCGCACGCTCTCCGAATCCCGGCAGCTGGTAAGGGCGTAGGTGACGATTTGAGCGGGCTCGTCATAGGCGGTTCCGAAGGCCCACCTTCCTGGCGGCAGCGTCCAGACGTAGACCAGCTCGGGGGTGTCCTCCCCGCCGCAGGAACTCGAGAGCCGTCCTCGCCCGCGAGGGATGACGTCAACGAGGGACCAGCCGCCGTCGTGGCGCTGTCGGGCCACGTCTTGAAGGTCGATCGGTCGATCGCAGGGGTCGAGCTCCGCGCGGCACCACTCGTCGCAACCGTCACCGGGGAGCGCGTTGCCGTCGTCGCACTGCTCGGGTGGGACCACGACGCCGTCCCCGCAAGCTGCACTCCCGCCGCACTCGGGGAAGCAGGTCCCCCCCGCCCCGCCTGGTTCGGCACCGCCGGTCCCGGGTTCCCCTGGGTTGGTGCCACCCGAGCCGCCGGCGCCGCCCATCGAGCCGTGGGGGGAGCACGCGGAGCAGCCCAGAAGAAGGCAGGCCCCGAGAAGCGAACCGAGCAGGAGCCGACGGATCATTGTCCCTCCTGGATCGCAGCCGACTACGCGCCGGCCTGGCTGGATTGGTCACGGACAGGGAAGCTCGGAAGCCCCGATGTCGGGAGGTGGACAGGATGGAACGGAGGGTGCCTGCCCCTGATTGGAAACCGATCGGCCGATGTCCCGGAGTTGGGAGGATGGGTCCAACACCCCGAGCAGCCGATCGGCCAGCAGCGGATCGCCCCGCCGGTTGGTATGGATACCGTTGGGAGACTCGAAGCCCTCCTGCTTCCACGTGTCCCTCCACGTCCACCAGTCCTCGTCCGAACCCGCGTGGACGAACAGGACGTCGTCTCGCTCGTACCAGTTGGCGTCGAACCGGAACTCTGCGCCGTTGCTCCAGGAGATCGGGCGGAGGACGCCGATGGGCGACGAGCCGGCAAACAGGTTGTCCCAGAACTTCCCGGGCGCCTGCCCGGAGGGATTCGGCGTCGACTCGGTCAAACGAATCGCGATCCGATTCTCGTGCTCGAGGAAGGTGTTGTTGTGGGCCTCCAGGTTGCCATAGCGGGTGAGCACAAGGGTCGCATCGCCGCTGCCGTTGCAAGGAGACGGCGTATCCTCGTTCCTAAAGACGTTGTACCGAAGGAGGATGTGGGTCGAGGCTTCGCTGGATTTGCCGATGACGACGCCGCGGCAGCTATCATCGACTAGGTTGTTCTGCATGAGTACGTGGTGGGTGCCGAAGTGAATGACGACGGCTTCGCCGTTGCTGGAGTCGCCGGTGTCACGGAACCCCGTGAAGGACTGGACGCCCAAGTCCGTGCCCTCGATCGTGATCCGGGTGCATGCCTTCAAGTCGACGGCGTTCTCGCTCTGGTGTTCGAGATTGTTTGCGCCGACAATCGCCTCGATCGTGTTGTCGCGGAGCGTCAGATCGTAGGACGAGTCACGGGCCGCGAACTCGCCGTTCGAGTCCTCGGTCGAGCACTGGAAACCATCTCCGTGGATGTCGAATATTTGGTTCTGGCCAAGGAGCACCTTGCTGACGTAGCGCCCCACAAGGATCCCGTGGGCATCGCGGCGGTCCGTGCAGTCGGTGTTCTCGAAATTCCTGGCGCCCCAGACTTGCGAGCCGCTGATGACCACATCAGAGAGGCGTCCGTCCCGGTCCCCAGCGAGGACGATCCCGTTGGTGTTGTAACGGATTCGGTTGCCGTTGACGTCCTCGCTCGGGTTGCATTTCTCCCCCGCCTTGATGGTGAGATTGTAGAGCCTGATCCGCGAGACCGGGTGGGACGGTCCGGCCTGAACGGTGATGGCCGAGGCGGAGTTATCGTCGGTAGCCGTGCCCTTGTCGAAGGCGCAGCCGTACACCCCGTAGTTCGACTCCGTGATCCTGACGAGCGGGTAGTGGTTGCCGCTCCCTGCGTGCTTGAGGATCGCCCCCCTGAGGCACTGGATGGCGATCCCGTTGGGAGCGGGCACCTCGGTTTCCAGCGATCGGGTCAACTCGTATGTACCGGCGGTCAGGATGAGTACCTCGCCGTCCGCGATCTTCTCGATAGCGGTCATCAAGTCCCAGGGCGAGCCCTCGGATCCGTCTCCCGTTCCGTTGGGCGAGGCGTATCGGCGCGTGCCGTTGCCGGGCCCGCTCAGTTCCGGGTCGGGCTCCTCCGCGGCCCCGATTTCGGAAAGTTCGCTCGACTCGAGCGCCTCTTCGTCCGCCATGGGTCCGGCGGTAGCAGGTACCGGGAGCAACAGCAGCAACGGGATGACAACGGCGGCGGTATTCGATCGCACGGTCCCCCTTCAACGCTCATCGAGACCGCCCCAGCGTAGCGCGCGTGCATTCCGCGTCGACGCTCCGGGTCGAGAATCGTGCGAATTAATGCAGTGGATGGCGTCTCGCGATGGAACGGGAGGAGGTGCGCAGTAGCTCTTCGTATGCGTTCACGGGTTTCAACAGGCTGAACGGCCCCAGGGGATCGACAGGCCCAGGGCAAGCCGAGCTAATCCGCGCTTGAACCGGTATTCCCTGCAGTCATTGCTCCGGTCGTCAGTTTCCGACTAATGAGAAGAACGATGTGGGTTCGGTATTTCGAACCCGCTTCGCCCTTCGGGAACGAGGAATCGAAACGGATGTCCCCGAGAAAAGTCTTCGTCCACACCTTCGGCTGCCAGATGAACGAGGCCGACTCCGCCCGCATGGTCGAGGCCCTGGCCCGGGACGGCTTCGTCCGCACCGGGACCGCCGACGACGCCGACCTGATCGTCCTCAACACCTGCGCGATCCGGGAGAAGAGCGAGCAGAAGGTCCTCTCCGCCCTGGGCCGGTACCGGCCCCACAAGCTGGCCCGGGGGACGCGGATCGCCGTGGGCGGCTGCGTGGCGCAGCAGGAGAAGGACCGGCTCCTGAAGAAGGTCCCGTACCTCGACTTCGTCTTCGGGCCGGACCAGGTGGCCCGGCTCCCGGAGATCCTCCGCACCGTGGAGGCGGAGAAGACCCGGATCGCGGAGACGGCCTGGGTCGACTCCGAGGAGTACGTCTTCCCCCGGGCCGATCCCGAGGCCTCCCGGGGCCGGGTCAGCGCGTTCGTCACGGTGATGAAGGGCTGTGACAACGTCTGCGCCTTCTGCGTGGTCCCCCACACCCGTGGCCGGGAGGTCTCCCGGCCCGCCGCCGAGGTGCTGGAGGAGGCGCGCTCCCTGGCCGCGGTGGGGGTGCGGGAGGTGACGCTGGTCGGCCAGAACGTCAACTCCTACGCCGGCGGTCCCACCTTCGCGGCGCTCCTCCTCGAGGTGGCGAAGGTTCCGGGGATCGAGCGGGTGCGGTTCACCACCAGCCACCCCCATGACCTCTCCGACGAGCTGATCGCCGCCTTCGCCGAGCCGAAGCTGATGCCGCACTTCCACCTGCCGGTGCAGTGCGGCTCGGACCCGGTGCTGAAGCGGATGCGCCGCGATTACACCGTGGCCTGGTACCTGGAACGGCTGGCCAAGCTCCGGGCGGCGCGGCCGGGGATCGCGGTGACCACCGACATCATCGTCGGCTACCCCGGCGAGACCGACGAGGACTTCGAGAAGACCGTCCTGCTGATGGAGATGGTCCGCTACGACAACGCCTACACCTTCGTCTTCAGCCCGCGGCCGAAGACCGCCGCCCTCCGGCACCTGGCGGAGTGGGGCGAGGTCCCGCGGGAGGTGGGGGTGGCCCGCCTGGAGCGGATCCAGGCGATCGTCCGGGAGCACTCCCTCGCCGCCCACCGGGCCCTGGTCGGACGCGAGGTGGAGGTGCTGGTGGAGGGGCCGTCGCGGTTCGACGAGACCAAGCGCTTCGGCCGGACGCCGGAGAACCGGGTGGTCAACTTCGAGGGCAGCGCCGCGGCCGGGGAGACGGTGCGGGTGGAGATCGTCTCCGTCACCGCCAACGCGCTCTTCGGCCGGGAGGCCGGCGCCGGACCGATGGCGCGGGCGGCCCGACTGCCGGTGGTCGGGTGAGCGTCGACGACAAGGGCGCCGCGGCGACCGGTCTTCGCCGGCGCCTCGAAGGGTCCGGGGCGCGTCGGTGGATCCGGGCCCTGGTGCCCCTCGTGCTCTACGGGGCGCTGATCTTCGCGATCTCCGCCCAGTCCAGTTTCAAGGTGCGGCTGCCCCGGTTCCCCCACGCGGACAAGGTGGTCCACGCCACCGAGTACGCCGGCTTCGGCTTCCTGGCGGCGCGGGCGGTGGACATCCTCGCGCCCCGCGGTCCCCTCTTCGCCGCGAAGGTGGCGATCCTCGTCGGCGCGTGTTACGGGGCCACCGACGAAGCGCACCAGTACTTCGTTCCCCGCCGCGACGCGGACCCCTGGGATCTCGCCGCCGACGTGGTCGGCAGCGCCCTGGGCGCCGGGGCCTACCTGGCCCTGGCGGTGGCCCGGAGCCGGCGGCGGCGGAGCCCACTCGCAGGGGAGAGCCCATGATCCGCCCGTGCCCGTTCACCGACATTTCCCCCACCATCGATCCGACCGCCTACGTCGACGTCAGCGCCCAGGTGATCGGCCAGGTCCACATCGGGCCCCGGTCGTCGATCTGGATGAACGTGGTGATCCGCGGCGACGTGCATCGTATCGACATCGGCGCCGACACCAACGTGCAGGACCTCTCCTGCCTGCACGTGCTCAAGGACAAGTACTCGCTCACCCTGGGCGACCGGGTCAGCCTCGGCCACTCGGTGACCCTCCACGGCTGCAAGATCGGCTCGGGGACGCTGGTGGGGATGGGCGCCACGGTCCTCGACAACGCGGAGATCGGCGAGGACTGCCTGATCGCCGGCGGCGCCCTGGTGACGCCGGGCACGAAGATCCCGCCCCGGAGCCTGGTGGTCGGCTCGCCGGCCAAGGTGAAGCGGGAGCTGAACGCCGACGAGCTGGCGCTCCTCGACCGCACCTGGCGCGGCTACGTCGGGTACGCGGAGGCCTTCGCCGCCAAGTTCGGCCGGGGCTTCTAACCGGCTAGCCGGCGGAGTGCGCCGACGCCCGGCGCTCGTCCCAGGCCAGCGGATCCCGCAGGCGCCCGTCGCCGTCGAGGCGTTCGAGCCGGGCCTCG
>JAEZJH010000049.1 GCA_023436385.1 Pseudomonadota bacterium | reverse complement strand
GGCGAGGGCGGCACGGGCGGCACCGGCGAGGGCGGCACCGGCGGCACGCCGTCCCTGCCCCCCGACTCCCGGCAGGCCGGCTGGGCCGCCGCCTGGTGCGAACGCCTCGCCCGCGGTCTAGAGGTCCCCGGCTACCCGGACCACGGCCCCGTCCCCGATCCCCACGCCTACTTCTACGGCGACGCCGCGAACCAGTCGGGCGCCGCGCTCCGGGCCACGCTCCACGGGATCCTCGACAACCACGCGATCCTTTCCTACCGCGACGCGCGGCAGGAGATGTTCGGCGTGCTCGACGACCGGAACGGCGACGTCACCTGCGTCTACACGGGCCGGGTGGTCCACGCCGGCGGCTCGATCCCCAACTCCACGGTGATGAACACGGAGCACAGCTGGGCCCAGAGCTGGTTCACCAGCCAGAACGAGTACGAGGGGGCAAAGAGCGATCTCCACCACCTCTTCCCCACCGACTCCAAGGCCAACTCCACCCGCGGCAACTATCCGTTCGGCCACCCGGTGACCTCGATCAAGGAGGTCACCGATCCCACCCGCCCGTCGGTCCTCACCGGTTCGCGGCTCGGCGACGACGCCGGCGGCCGCAAGGTCTTCGAGCCACGCAACGAACACAAGGGCAACCTCGCCCGGGCCTTGCTCTATTTTTCGGTGCGCTACGACCGGCGGATCGAGCCCTGGCAGGAGGAGGTGCTCCGCTGCTGGAACGCGCTCGATCCCCCCGACGCCGCCGAGGTGGCCCGGACCAACGGCATCGAGCTCCTGCAGGGCACCCGCAACCCCTTTGTCGATCACCCGGAGTACGTCGACCGGATCGTCGATTTCTGAGCGGCCCGAGGGCCGCTCCCAAGCACGCCCGCGGCAACCAGATGCCGCATCGTGACGCGCGCCGGTCCGCCGGCGGGCAGGTGTATCGAATTATCACGCTCCCGGAAAAGTGGACCGGCAGCGGTGCGGCCCTCCTGCCCCTCCCGGAGGACTCGCCGCCGGTAAACCCGGCCGCATCTTCCCCGGCATGCAGCAGGTCGGTCGTGGTCCGCTCCTCGCCCTCCTCCCCGTGCTCGCCGCCTGTGCCGGCGGCGACAGGCTGACCCACCTGCCGGAGCCGCGCTGGCCACCGGACCGGCCCGGTTACCAGAGCCCGATCCCGGGGGAGAACCGCCAGCCCCCCGACGGCGGCGTGCTCGACAACCTCCCGGTCCGGACCGAGGGCGAGCTCGAGGGCTACTTCGATCGCGTCTCCGCCCGGGCCGGCGACACCGTCACCGTCCACGCCGCCTCGCGGATCGCCGGCGAGGTGCGCTGGTCGCTCCATCGCCTCGGCTGGTACGCCGGAGTCCGCTCCCGAAAGGTCCTCCGGGGCGGCAGCGTCGCGCTCTCGCCGCACCCGGTCTGTCCGGCGGATCCGGGATCGGGCCGGATCCGCTGTACCTGGCCGGCGGCCTTCTCTTTCCAGGTCCCCGCCGACGCGGTCTCCGGGCTTCACCTCCTCCGCGTCGACCGGGTGGCGGACGGCTTCGCCGCGTTGATCCCGCTGGTCGTCGTCGACGACCGGCCGGCGGACCTGGTGGTCCTCCTCGGCGTCGCCAGCGCCCAGGCGTACAACACCTGGGGCGGCCGCTCGTTCTACCCCGACCCCGACGCGCCGCGGCCGGTGCTCCGGGCCGACGCGGTCTCGTTCGATCGGCCCTACGCGACGCAGGGCGGCGGCGGCGACCTGCTCCGCTGGGAGCTGTCGCTGATCCGGTACCTCGAGCGGCACGACTACGACGTCACGTACGTCACCGACCTGGATGTCGCCAGCGGCGGCGCCGCCGCCCTCCTGCGCCGCGGGGCGCTGCTGATCGGCGGCCGCGACGTCTACTGGAGCGGCGAGCAGCGCCGGGCGATCGAGGAGGCGCGGGACGGCGGGATGCCGCTGCTCTGGCTCACCGGGATGGCCGGCCACTGGAAGGCGCGGTTCGAGGATCCGTCGGCCTCCGGCGAGCCGCGGACCGTGGTCTCCTTCAAGGAACGCACCGCCGAGGATCCGGTGCGGAGCGACGTCACCGGGCGCTTCCGCGATCCGCCCATCTCCCAGCCGGAGAACGCGCTCACCGGCGCGATGTTCGGCGGGGACTCGATCCTCTCCCATCCCTGGGTGGTGCGGAACGCCGACCACTTCCTCTACGCCGGCACCGGCGTGACGGAGGGCGAGACCATCCCGCTCCTGGTCGGCGGCGGCCACGACCGCACCTTCGCCAACGGCGCCGCGCCCCCGGACCTCGCGGTGGGCGCCCGCTCGCCGGTGCGCGGCACCGACGGCGGCAGCGGGATCGCCGAGGCGGTGGTCGGGCGGGTGGACTCCGGCGCGCTGGTCTTCGACGCCGGGAGCCTCTACTTCACCCGCGGCCTGGGCGTCGCCGAGGTCCGCGATCCGCGGGTCGAGCGGATGGTGGCCAACCTGATCGCGGAGGCGATCGGCGTTCCGGTGCCGCCGCGGGTGGGCCGCGATCCCGCCCGTCCCCGGAGCGTTCCGCGTGGCCCGTACGCTCGGGGCGTGTGGACCGTCGCCCGGGGCCTCGACGAGCCCACGGGGATCGCCATCCTCCCGGGCGGCACGCTGGCGGTGTCGGAGTCCGGCGCCCACCGGATCGCCGGGATCTCGCCGTCGGGCGTGGTGCGGATCCTCGCCGGCGACGGCAGCCCCGGGGGGCGGGACGGCTCCGGCGCGGGGGCCCAGTTCGTCTCGCCCACCGGGCTCGCCGCCGCCCGGGACGGCACCCTCTACGTCGCCGACACCGGCAACCACTGCATCCGCCGCATCTCCTTCGACACCTCCCGCCGCGTCACCACCCTGGCCGGCCGCTGCGGCGATCGCGGTCGGGCCGACGGGCCGGCGACCACCGCCCGATTCTTCGGCCCGCAGGGCCTCGCCATCGATCCGGCGGACGGCCGCCTCTGGGTCGCCGACACCGGCAACGACCGGATCGCCGTCGTCGACCCGGCCACCGGCGAGGTGACCACCGTCGCCTTGGGCCGCGGCGCCTCCGACGGGCCCCTGGCGCAGGCCACCTTCCGCAAGCCCACCGGCCTGGCCGCCCCGGGGGACGGCCGCGTCTTCGTGGTCGACAGCGGCAACGCCCGGCTCCGCGT
>JAEZJH010000505.1 GCA_023436385.1 Pseudomonadota bacterium | reverse complement strand
GAGCCGGAGCTCCCGCTCGCCCTCGTAGAGGAGCGCCACCGCCTCGCCCCGGGCCGCCGCGGCGGCGAGGAAGGCCGAGAGCTCCTCCGGCGCCTCGACCTCCGGGACGTCGGCGCGCCCGCACTGCCGCGCCGCCTCCTCGGCGATCCGCCGCCAGCGCCGGGCCCGCTCCGCGCCCTTCTCCGGCGGGAGCCGCACCACGCACCGGTCGGTGACCAGGGGCACGATCCGGCCGGCGCCCAGCTCGGTGGCCTTCTGCACCACCAGGTCGACCTTGTCGCCCTTGGCCAGGGCCTGGGCCAGGGTGATCGCCGGCGCCGTCCCGGCCGGCCTCCCCGGCCCCACGGCGAGGAGCGCCCGGGTCTCGTCGAGTTCGACGAGCCGGGCCGGATACACCGAGCCGGCCCCGTCGAATAATTCGAGTTCTTCCCCGGGGCGGAGCCGAAGGACCCGGGCGAGATAGTGCAGCGGCTCGCCCTCGATCCGCGCGGTGTCTCCGGAGAGCCGCTCCCGGGGCACGAAGAGCCGTCTCATCCCCGGGCCAGGCGGAGGAGCGACCACTCCCCCAGGTCCTTCCGCGCCACCGTGGCGAAGCCCTGGCGGTGGTAGGCGGCGGCCACCTCGTCGGCCTGGGTCCCGAGGATCCCGGAGAGGTACAGCTCGCCGCCTCCGGCCACCCGGGCCGCGATCGCCGCCGACAGCTCGATCAGCGGGTTGGCGAGGATGTTGGCCACCACCAGGTCCCAGGTCCCGGGGAGTTCGCCCACGTCGGTGCCGGAGGTCTCGAGCTCCGGGACCCCGTTCTTCTCCGCGTTCTCCCGGGCGACCTCGACCGCCACCGGGTCGTTGTCGATCATCGTCACCCGCCCGGCGCCCAGGAGCTTGGCGCCGATCCCCAGGATCCCGGAGCCGCAGCCCACGTCGAGGACGCTGGCGCCGGGCCGCCGCGCCAGGGCGTCGACCAGCGCCTCCAGACAGAGGAGCGTGGTGGCGTGGCCGCCGGTGCCGAAGGCCATCCCCGGCTCGATCACCACCGCCGGCTTGTCGTCGGGGCGCGCCTCCCACGGCGGCAGCACCCAGAGCTTCCCGGCGGCGAGGATCGGCCGGAAGTGGAGCTTCCAGGTTTCCGCCCAGTTCTCCTCCTCCAGCCGGGCGAGGCCGCTCCGGATCTCCCGCTCCGACGCCTCCCGCTCCAGGTCGGCCCGGACGTCGGCCTCGATCTCCTCGCCCGCGGCGTCGCCGGCGAAGTAGCCGATCACCACCGCGCGGCCGGGCGGCGGCCGGGGCAGGCCCGGCGGGGGAAGCTGCTCGGCGTCGCGGATCTCCACGCCCTGGGCCTCGGCCTCGTGGAGGAGGAAGGCGGCGTGGTCGGCGAGATCGTCGGGGACGTCGAAGGTGAGGGCCAGGTAGTCGGCCATGGGTTCTCCTCGCGGAAGCGGACTGGCCTCAGGGAGTAACCACGGCCGTCACGCTCTTGTCGAGGTCGACGACGCGGCGGGCGACCTCGAGGACCCGGTCGGCGTCCACCGCCTCCACCCGCCCCGCGTACCCGGCGAAGGCGTCGGCGCCGATCCCGTACGCCTCGTCGAAGCCGATCACCGCCGCCCGCGAGGCGTTCTTCTGGAGCCCGATGGCGTGGGTGCCGACCAGGTACCGCCGGGCCCGGTCCAGCTCCTCCGCGGAGATGCGGTCGGTGATCACCTTCGCCAGCTCCGCCCGGATCCCCTCGACGGCGCCCTCGACCTTCTCCGGGGAGGTGCCCATGTAGACCGCGAAGTAGCCGGGATCGAGGCCCTCGAGGCTGAACGCGGTGACCGAGTAGGCCATCGACCGCTTGTCCCGGATCTCGGTGAAGAGCCGCCCGCCCTGGCCGGCGAGGACGCCGGCGAGGACCTCGAGGGCGTGGCGGTCCGGGTCCTCGACCCGGAGCCCCGGGAAGCCGAGGACCAGGTGCGCCTGCTGCTTGGGGAGCTTCCGCTCCGCGCGGCGGGGTCCGTCGAGCGGCGGCTCGAGGGGGACCTCGGGCGGCGCCTGCACCGCGGGCCCCGGGGTGCCGAACAGCTCTTCCGAGAGCGCGAAGGTGGCGTCCACGTCGACGTCGCCGACGACGGAGAGCACCAGCGAGGACGGTCCGTAGGACCGCCGGTACCACTTCGACAGCTCCGCCGGTCCCAGCGCCGCCACCGACGCCTCCTCGCCGAGGAGATCGAGCCGGTAGGGATGGGCGGTGTAGAGCGTCCGCGCGAAGAGGCGGAAGGCGACGCTCGAGGGGTGGTCGTCCCGCGAGCGGAGCTCCTGGAGCTGGTGGGCGCGCTCCCGCTCCACCTCGGCGGCGGCGAAGGCCGGGGTGGTGAGCGCCTCCGCGAAGAGCCGGAAGCCGGGCTCGAACTCGGCGGCGAGGAAGTCGCCCCGGAGACCGAAGGAGTTCCGGCCGGCGTAGCCGCGGATGCTGGCGGCGAGGGCGTCGGCCGCCGCGGCGAAGGCCTTGGCGTCCCGCTGCTCCGTGCCCTGGGTGAGCACGCGGGCGAGGAGCTGGTGGATTCCGTTCGACGCCTCCGTCTCCGCCCGGAGCCCGCCGGCGTAGACCGCCCGGACGGCGACCAGCGGCACCGCCGGCTCGGGCTTCACCAGGATCCGCGCCCCCGAGGGCAGGATCTCCCGGTAGATCCCCGCGGGCCCGGGCTTCC
>JAEZJH010000450.1 GCA_023436385.1 Pseudomonadota bacterium | reverse complement strand
TCTTGGTAGCCGAGGTCGAGGCCGCCCCGGCCGCCGAAGACCCGGGGGAAGGCGAGCTCCGGTCCGAACCAGCTCCGGAGTCGGTCGTCGTCGACGTCGTCGGCGAAGCCGGCCAGGCCGGCCACGGAGAGCCAGGGCGCCGCGTCCCAGGCGGCGAGGGCGTTGGCCCGCCGGGAACTGGCCAGGACCAGGGGCGTCCCGGCTGCCTCGATCGCCAGGCCCTCCCGGTCCAGCCACCGGAAGTCGGCGGCGAGCCGGAACCGGTCGGCAGGCCGGGCTCCCAAGTCGGCGAGGAGCCCGGTGAGGGCCGGGTCGGCGTCGCCGCCGAGGGTCCCCCGGAGCTCGAGGCCGCCGTCGAGGCCCGGCGTCACCGTGCCCCGGACCCGGCCGGCGGCGTCGAAGCGGCGCCCGGCGCCGTCGAGTTCCACCACGGAGACCTGCCCCTCGTGCCGGAGCCAGGGGAACGGGCCGGACTCCTCGAACCGGGTAAGCGCCCAGTAGCCTCCGGCGGTCCAGGTGTCGAAGGAGGGGGCCACGGAGAGCGAGTCGGGAACGCCGCCGCCGAAGAGACCCACCTCGGCGCCGCCCCCGGGGGAGCGCCAGCCGCCCTGGACGCCGTCGAAGAGGGTCACCGCCGGCGCGTACCAGGGCCAGATCCGGCCGGCGGCCACGGCGAACGGTGCCCCCGGCTCCCGGGCCGCGACCTCCGCTCGGTGGACGAGGAGCTGGGTGTCGGCGCCGGGCCGGTAGCGGGCGTCGTCCGGGCGGGCGGTCCACTGCCAGGCGGTGGCGTCCAGGTACAGGCGGAGGCCCGGGGTCAGCTCGGCGCCCCGGATCGCCACGGAGACGCTCTCCCGGGCGAAGGCCGAGGAGGTGGTGGTGATCCAGCTGGCGTGGCCCAGCTCCAGCTCCGCCTTCCAGCGGCGGCCGAGACCGGCGCCGCTGGTTCCCCGGTACTCGTGGAGGGGCTGTGGCGCCGTCTCCAGGGCCTGGCGCCGGCGGGCCGCCTCCTCGGCCGAGGGCGACTCTGGACGCGGGGCGGCGGCGAGGGTCTCGGGCCCGCGGTCGGCCTCGACCGGGAGGAGGAAGGTATCGCCGGGCCGGGCGCCGGCGCCCCGGCAGGTGGCGTGGTGCAGGGCGGTGTATTCGATTTCGCAGTCGCCCGCCGGCGCGCCGCGGCGGAGGAGGACGAGCCGGATCCCCGGCGTCAGGCCGTCGGCCGAACCGCGGTCGAGATAGGCGCGGGTGGCGGTGCTCTCGACCACCGTGCCGGTGCGGGCCGGGGCCGCCGCGGCGGCGCCGGGGAGGAGGAGCAGGAAGGCGAGCGCGCGGAGGGCCACGTCAGTCCTCCCACCCGGTGGAGAAGCGGTGGCACTCGTAGCACTTGCGGTCCTTGCACTGGTAGCCGGGGACCTTCCGGTGCTCGTGATCCATCTCGCCGCAGCGGTGCTCGTGGCAGTCGGAGCAGGCGGCGGTGCCGGTGGAGCAGGTGCCGGTGGCCGGTCCGGAGGGGATCGACCGGTGGCAGTCGAGGCAGCCGATCCCGGCGTGCTCGGTGCCGGAGAGCCGGAAGCACCGGTCGTGGCCGGGGAAGCGGCCCCGCGCGAAGCTCCAGGGGTCGTGGCACTCTCGGCACTCCGTGGAGAACCCCATCGCCGCGTGGTCGATGGTCGCGCCCCGGGTCCGCCGGTAGTCGTCGAGGTGGCAGGAGACACAGGGGACCGCCGGGCCGGAGAACGACCGGTCGCGGGCGTCGGGGTGGCACTCGACACAGGGCAGGATCGCGTGGCGGCCGACCAGCGGGAAGTTGGTCCGCCGGTGGGCGTCGGCGGTCAGCTCCGCGCGCCAGGTCTCCGGGGTGTGGCAGCTCTCGCAGCGCATCCCCAGGTCGCCGCGGTGCGGGTCCCGGTGGCAGCTCCCGCAGGCGGTGGGGAGCGGTCGCTCGAAGCCGTCGAGGTGGCAGGAGCTGCAGGGTGCGGAGCGGTGCTCTCCCTCCAGCGGGAAGCCGGTGCGCTCGTGGGAGAACGAGACCTCCGTCCAGCCGGTGGGCCGGTGGCAGGCGACACAGCGGGTGAGGCCGGGGCCGGCGGCTGGTCGGTCCGCGGCCGCGAGGAGCGTCGCCTCCGCCAGCTCCCGGAAGGCGCCGCGGTGCGGATCGGCGTGGCAACCCTCGCAGTCCGTGGGGAGCGGCCGGTACCGCACTACCCGCACTCCCGGCGCCACCTCCACCTCCCCGTGGCAGCCGCCGCAGGGCACCGACGCGTGGCGCCCCTCGAGCGGGAACGAGGCGTGGTCGAACCTCGCCGGCCGGAAACCCCGCGGCTCGTGGCAGCGGGCGCATTCGGTGACGCCGCCGGTGGCGAACTGCCCGAGGTGCACGTCGGCGTGGCAGGCATGGCAGGAGGTCTCGAGGGGCTTGAAGCGCGTCACCACTTTTCCGTCCCGCGTCTCCCGGCGGTGGCACGAGGAACAGGGGACGTCCCGGTGGGCGCCCTCGAGCGGGAACCGGCTCTCCTTCCCGTGATCGAACGAGAGGTCGGTGAACGAGGCGATCCGGTGGCACGACTCGCAGCTCCTCCCGGCGAACTGTCCGGCGTGGGGATCGCCGTGGCAGCCGGCGCAGCCCCGCTCCAGCTCCGGGAGGTCGAAGCGCGCCGTGCTCACCAGCACCGGCCGTCCGCGGCGCCGGAGGTCGGCCGCCGTCGCCGGGCGGACCTGCTTCGCCAGGGCCGGATCCCTTTCGTGGCAGCGGCGGCAGGCCACGGCCCGGTGGGCGCCCTCGAGCGGGAAGCGGGTGGCGGCGTGGTCGCCCAGCTCGAAGCGCGCCTCGGCGAACGACTCGACGTCGTGGCACCTCTCGCAGGCCGGGGCCTTTCCATCCGGGCCGGCGAGCTGGCCGAGGTGGGCGTCGAGGTGGCAGTCGGTGCAGGCGGCGAAGGCGAGGCCGCGGAACACCGCCTGCTTCCCCGGCGACGGCCCGTGGCAGCTCTTGCACTCGACCCGGGCGTGGGCGCCGCGGAGCGGAAAGCGGGTCTGGTCGTGGAAGGCGGTGGCGGTGGTGGCCTTCGGGGCGAGCTGGTTCCAGCCGGCCTCGGTATGACAGGACTCGCAGCGGGAGCCGAAGCGCCCGCGGTGCGGGTCGGTGTGGCAATCGGCGCAGCTCCCGTGGGCCAGGCCCTCGAGGACCAGGAAGCTCCGCGACACCGGGGCGGGGAACGCCGTGGCCGGGGTGCGGTCGTCCGGGCGCGACTCGTGGCACTTCCCACACGGGACGGCGACGTGTTTCCCGCGGAGGGCGAATGCCGTCTTCCCGTGGTCGAAGCCGGGGGCGGGTTTCCAAGACGTCTCGGTGTGACAGCTCTGGCAGTCACTCGAGACCTGCCCCCGGTGCTCGTCGAAGT
>JAEZJH010000402.1 GCA_023436385.1 Pseudomonadota bacterium | reverse complement strand
CTCTACTACGGCGCGCTCCTCCGGTACGCGCCGGCGGAGCTGCCGCTCACCGCCGCCGACCGCGGGATCGTGGTGCAGCGCTGGTTCGAGCCCGACGCTGGCGGCGGGCAGGCCCGTTCGTTCGCCGCCGGCGAGCTGGTGCGGGTCCGGGTGCGGGTGGGGACGCCGCAGGAGCGGCGCTTCGTCGCCGTCGACGTGCCGCTCCCCGCCGGGCTCGAGGCGGTGGACGTGACCCTGGCCTCCACCGCGGCGTTGCCCGGGGCGAAGGGGGAGGAGGGGCCGGAGGAGGGCTACGAATACGAGAGCGCCGAGGACACCTTCGATCCGAGCGGCGAGGAGTCCTTGCCGGAGTGGGCCCTCGGCTTCTGGAGCCCGTTCCACCACGTGGAGCGGCGGGACGACCGGGTCTCGCTCTTCGCCGACCGGCTGCCGCCGGGGGTGCACGTGGTCTCGTTCGTGGCCCGGGCCACCACCCCCGGCGACTTCCTGCTCCCGCCGGCCACCGCCCACGAGATGTACGCGCCGGAGGTGAACGGGCGGTCGGAGGGCGGGCGGCTGCAGGTGACCCTGGGGGCGCCGGTGGCGGAGCGGTGAAGAGGGCGAGCACCGGGAGCCGGCGACGGACGGCGTGGCTCGGCTTGCGCCTGCTCGCGGCGGCGCTCGCCCTCGGGGCGGTCGCGGCCGCGGCGTTCGTGGCCTGGCCGCTGCCCGACCAGCTCCTCGATCGGCGTCCGGTCACCTCGGTGCGGTTCACCGATCGAGAAGGGGGCCTGCTCCGGGAGCTACGCTCGCGGGAGGACGGGCGGAGCGTGCCGCTGGCCGGGGGCGAGATCCCGCCGCTGGTCCGGGCGGCGTTCCTCGCCGCGGAGGATCGGCGCTTCGGGAGGCACCCCGGCGTCGATCCGTTGGCGATCGCCCGGGCGGCGGCGCAGAACCTCCGCGCCGGCCGGATCGTCAGCGGCGCCTCGACGATCGCGCAGCAGCTGGCCCGGCGGCTGGTGCCCCGGGAGCGGAGCTGGAGCGGCAAGCTCGGCGAGGCGCTCTGGGCGCTCCGGCTCTCCGCGCACCTCGACGACGAGCGGATCCTCCTCGAGTACTTGGATCGCGTGCCTTTGGGGAACTCGCTTCACGGCGTCGAGGCGGCGGCGGAGACCTACTTCGGCCGGCCGGCGGCGCGGCTCTCCGCCGGGCAGGCGGCGCTGCTCGCCGGGATGACGCGAGCCCCGGCGGTCCACGATCCCTACCGCCGCCCGGAGCGGGCGGCGGCGCGGATGCGCGCGGTCCTTACGCGGATGGCGGAGGACGGGGCCCTCTCCGCCGACGAGGCCCGCCGCGCGGCGGAGGCGCCGCTCGATCTCGTCCCCCGGGAGGTCGCCTTCCGGGCCCCGCACCTGGTCGCCTCGCTGGCCGGATCGCTCGAGGAGGCGGGCCTGGGCGAGGCGGTGGCGGTGGAGACCACGCTCGACCCGGCGCTCCAGGCCGACCTCGAGGCGGCAGTGCGGGAGGAGGTGGCCGGCCTCGCCGATCGGGAGGCCAGCGCCGCGGCGGCGATCGTCGTCGACAACGCCTCGGGCGAGGTGCTCGCCTACGTCGGCTCCGCGGACTTCTTCGCGGAGCGGAGCGGTGGGCAGAACGACGGCGTCCGGGCCCTCCGGCAGCCGGGGAGTGCGCTCAAGCCCTTCGCCTACGGCCTCGCCCTGGCGAGCGGCTACACCCCGGCGACGGTGCTCTCCGACGTCGAGACCCGGCTCTCCACCCCCGGCGGCGCCTGGGTCCCGAAGAACTACGACCGCCGTGTCCACGGCCCGGTGCGGCTCCGGGCCGCTCTGGCCTCGAGCTACAACGTCCCGGCGGTGCGGCTCGCCGACTCCCTGGGCCCGGCCCGGATCCTGGCGCTGCTAAGGCAGGCGGGCTTCGAGTCCCTCACCGCCGACGCCGGGCACTACGGCGTCGGTCTGGTACTGGGAAATGGAGACGTTTCTCTTCATGAGCTGGCCCGCGCCTACCGGGGGCTGGCCCGGGGCGGGGTGGTCGGTCCTCTCGCCACCGTGCGCCGGGCTTGGGACGCCGCAGGGCACGAGCTTCCGGGGAGGCCCGAACTCGGGGAACGCCGCTTCCTCCCCGAGGACGCCGTCGCCCTCCTCACCGACATCCTCGCCGACGAGAACGCCCGGGCCCCGGCCTTCGGCCTCGACAACGCCCTGCGCCTGCCGTTCCCGGTGGCGGCCAAGACCGGCACCAGCCGCGCCCACGTCGACAACTGGGCCGTCGGCTTCACCCGCGAGCGTACCGTCGCCGTCTGGGTCGGCAACTTCGACGGCCGTGCGATGCGCGGCGTCTCCGGGATCACCGGCGCCGGTCCGCTCTTCCGCCGGGCGATGCTCCTCGCCATGCGAGGGATCCCCGCGACGCCGCTCGTCGATCGTTCCCGCTTCGAGGAGGTGGCGATCTGCCCGCTCTCCGGCGAGCGGGCGGGGCCGGCCTGTCCGGCGACGCTGGCGGAGCGGTTCCTCCCGGGGAGCGCGCCCGAGGCGGGCTGCACGCTCCACGATCCGCGCGCCGCGACGACCGGCGAGCCGGTGCGGTCGGCCGCGGCGTCGCGGACCGCGCTCGAGC